>DAOWID010000388.1 GCA_030641115.1 Planctomycetota bacterium
TCAAAATTCTACGACGATTACATGCGTATGAGCGGCAACAAAGGCATTGGCGTTATCAGCGCATTTGATGAACAGCCCATATATCTGAATTCCAAATTTGGGCCATTTTGCATAGCTACCAACGGCATTGTAGAAAACAGCGAAGAGCTGGCAACCAAGCTGCTAAAGAAAGGAATCTCCTTTAGTGAGGTAAGCAAGAAAGCGGTCAATGCCACAGAGCTGATAGCGAAATTAATCAGTCAGGGAAACGATTTGCTGGATGGTATCGAGAAAATGTTTGACGCCATAGAGGGCTCTTGCTCACTTTTGTTGCTCAACAGAGCTGGAATATACGCAGCGAGGGACAGATTTGGATACACACCACTTATTATTGGCAAGCGAAAAGATGCGTGGGCGGTGACTACTGAGACCAGCGCATTCCCAAACAATGGATTTGAGATTGCGAAAGACATCGAACCTGGAGAGATAATTTTGATAAATGAAGATGGCATCGTGCAAAGGAGACCAGGCGGCGGAAATGCAAACCAAATTTGCGCATTTCTCTGGATATATACCGGCTTTCCTGCATCAAACTATGAAGGCATAACTGTAGAAACGGTGAGGGAAAGATGTGGTGGCTACCTTGCAAAACGCGATAAAGATATCGACATCGATCTGGTCTCAGGAGTTCCTGATTCTGGAGCTGCTCACGGATTAGGATACGCGATGGAATCCGGCAAGCCTTTCAGACGCCCGCTTGTTAAATACACGCCCGGATATGGCAGAAGTTATACTCCACCCTCACAAGAAACTCGCGATCTGATCGCAAACATGAAGCTGATCCCCATCAAAGAGGTAATCAAGGGCAATAGTATTGTTGTGTGTGAGGATTCCATTGTGAGGGGGACCCAGCTCAAGAACTTCACTATAAAGAAACTATGGGATTGCGGCGCCAAGCAAGTGCACATAAGACCTGCCTGCCCACCTCTGATGTTTCCGTGCAAGTTCAATCTTTCCACTCGCTCTATCCATGAGCTTGCTGCCCGCAGAGCCATTCGCGGTCTGGAGGACCAGGACTTGGAAGATGTGTCCGAATATATAGACAATAATTCCGAGAAATACAAGAGAATGGTGGAATGGATTGCCAAGGATTTAGATGTCACGACGCTTAGATACCAGACTGTGGATGACATGGTTAAGGCCATCGGTCGGCCAAGAGAGAGGCTCTGTCTCTATTGCTGGACCGGTGAATGCCCAAAAGCGGTACGTCCAAAGTCAGCAATCGATGTAGTGGACGTAAAAAAACCATCCGAAAAGAAGGCGAGAGAAACAAAGGTCACACTCTAACCCAGTTCAAATGAGAAGCATATACGCAATTGCGCCGAGCTGTTTGGTTTCGATATTATTGTTGTCATGCCAATCAGAGCCCGCACGTACCGGCATTGTACCTCTCTGCCGCGCTCATGCGCACAATGACTACAAACACAGCCGACCCTTGGTCGACGCGATTGCCCGCGGTTTTACCAGCGTCGAGGCTGATATCTTTCTTATTGACGGCGAGCTGTACGTGGCCCACGCTTCCCATGAGATAACGCCTGAGAGGACTTTGCGCTCACTCTATCTTGACCCGTTGAGCAAGCGTATAGCGCGAAACGGCGGATGTGTCTACCGAAACGGACCTCTATTCACACTTCTCATCGACATCAAGTCCGCCGCTCTGCCAACATACGAAGTGCTCAACAGAATCTTAGCCAAGTATCAGGACATTTTCACCTCTTACAGTGTGGCCGGGCGCAATGACAAAGCCGTACTTGCCATTGTCTCCGGCAATCGGCCTCGCGCACTTATGGAGTCACAAGAGCTTCGCTTCGCAGCTTATGATGGCAGACTCACAGACTTGGAGTCCGACGCCCCGGCGGACCTAATCCCTCTTATAAGTGACAATTGGACGAGGCATTTCGCCTGGAAAGGGATCGGCCCAATACCTGCCGAAGAACGACGTAAATTAAGGACAATCGTTCAGAGTGCGCACCGAAAAGGAAGAAGGGTGAGATTCTGGGCGACACCGGATGATCCTTCGGCTGCAAGACAAGCGCTGTGGCGCGAGCTGATCTTAGCAGATGTCGATTTGATTAATACCGACGACCTGGATGGACTCCAACAGTTTTTACTGGCGAACCAGGCCAGATAAGTCACGCAGAAACTACGTGTAGTAGGTGTACTTTTGAGAGAGTGAATTGCAGATGAAGCCTTATAAACTAATCATCCTCACAACGACATTCACAGTTCTCAATAGCTCCTTCGTTTGCGCGGCGTCAAAACAGAATCAGGCAACGCCCCCACGACGCATCATGAAATATACATCGCGACCAACAAGCGAAACTGAGATCTGGCAAAAGAATGTAAGAGCCAAGTTATTGCAACTGCTTAAGATTGATGATCTGATCTCAAGGAAAGGTTTGATTGCCTTTAGTCCCAAAGAGTTGAGTTGTGAAAACAAAGGGGCGTACATCGTCAGGGAGATAGAGATAAATTCCACATTGCATAGGCGTATCCGCATCGTCGTTACAGTGCCCACTTTGGACCGAGAGCCTTTCCCTGCGGTTGTCTGTCTGGGCGGCCACGGCAGCAATCAATATAGCCCGTATGATCAGCACACCTTTGCGAGAGAAAGCCCGAAGCCAAAATCAGATCCGCTGAGAGGATTTGGCACTGTCTTAGCCAAAAGGGAATATGTAACCATCTCCACGACTGTAAGCCAGCACAAGGTTTATGAAAAAGGTCGATTACTTATGGGCGAGCGTTTGTGGGACCTGATTCGGTGTGTCGATTATGTAGAATCCATGCCACAGGTGGACCGTTCCAGGATCGGTTGTGGGGGGCTGTCATTGGGAGGTGAAATGGCGATGTGGCTGGGGGCCGTGAATGAGAGAATAGCCGCTACTGTCAGTTCAGGTTTTCTAACAACTATGGATCAAATGGAGCAAAATCACTGCATGTGCTGGAAGTTTGAAGGCCTCCGAGAGTTGGTCGATTACGCTGACATTTATTCTCTGATTGCTCCTCGCCCCCTACAGTGTCAAAACGGCATCATGGAGCCCTCCACCCAGTTCTATGTCCCGCTGGCCCGTCAAGCAATGGAAGAAATCAGAACGATCTATCGAGATTTAGACAGACCTGAAAATGCCGTATTAGACGTTCATGAGGCCGGACACGCCATTGATTTGCCGGGACTGCTGTATTTCCTTGAAAAGCACCTGTACCATAACCGATGGAGAGAAACAAAAAGTTAGGCCCTTACGAATAATATTGCGCGCAAGATGGTCATAAAGCCCCTGGCTGTGTCAGGCAAACGACATGCCAAATCGTCGTTACCATACTTAATTTCAGCCGATGTCTGCGTCCCAAAGCTCCGCAGTAATTCAGCCCACCCGCTGTCCTCTATCAAAACCTATCATTATCAAGCA
>DAOWID010000195.1 GCA_030641115.1 Planctomycetota bacterium
AATAGTTAAGCGATTATTTAAGAAAATCAATCCGCCGACGGCGGACTTAAATAATATATGCCTAACCTGCAATTTTGCAGAAGCCTTTGCTATTTGCTGACAGGCAAAAGGAGGTAGACCTGAGTTGTGAGGTGTCCCTTTTGTAAGGAAGATCGGGATAAGGTTGTTGATTCGCGTTCGAGCGATTCTGGCAGGGTGATTAGACGCCGACGCCAGTGCCTGGTTTGCAAGAGGCGCTTTACCACCTATGAGAAGACAGGTGAAAGCTTCAAACTCTACGTGGTAAAAAAGGACAAGGCTCGGGTCCCTTACGAAAGGGACAAAATAATTGGCGGTTTGCAGAAGGCTTGTCACAAAAGACCAGTCTCGGCAGAGCAAATTCAACAAATAGCTGATAAGGCCGAAGAGGATATATTTCGGAACTTCGAGAAGGAGGTCTCGTCAGCTTTCATCGGGGAAAGCGTAATGAAGCACCTTCGCGCCGTCGACAAGGTCGCATATATTCGTTTTGCGAGTGTCTACCGTGATTTCAGGGATGCGGGCGAGCTAATTGAGGAAGTCAGCCGGGTCATTCAACAAGCCGAACCTATGGAGCAGTTGAAGCTTTTTGACACCTGAGAAACGGAATCTGAGGGCTAAGGGCCTAAAACGGTTGAATTTGGAATTTCCCAGCTTTTTGTATTGCATTTTCTGCTGTTTGTTGTTATATTCTGCCAAAAGGTAAGGGGAAGGACGATGAAATGCAGCTAAAGGTAGTAAAGGCAGACGGAACTGCAGAGCAGTATCTGCACACTAAAGTCATGGGCACCGTTAGCAATGCGCTTGGCAAGGTTGGCCGAGCGGATATATACATTGCGGAACAGCTTGCGGAGGTCGTAACATACTATCTCTATCGCAGAGAAAACCAGCATAGGGTAGCCAGTGGTGAAGTTCTTTCCATAGTCAAGGCTGTTCTAACGTCTACGGGCCATGAGGAGGCTGCTATTGCGCTGAGCGAGCATCATTTCGAACGTAGGCTCAAACGCTCGCGAATTGAGGTTGCTTCAGTTGATATCCAAGACCTGGCGGATGCTGAGCGGCTCTGTGAGGGTGAGGAATCCGGCGACAAGTCTCGATGGGACAAGGCCAGAATAGTCAGGGATTTGGTGACGAAGCACGGTGTCCCGCGGAAAACCGCACGGGCGATAGCTTCAATGGTTGAGGAGAAAATCTTCAATATGGGGATCACACTGGTTCCAGCCAGCCTGATAAAGCAGCTCGTTTTGGGTGACGCCGCCGCGGTACTTCGAGCCCAGCGCCAGTTACAGAGTGTCTGAGCAGTTGTTTTGTGCATCGTGGTTAGCTGACCGAACACGTTTTTTCCGTCCGCTATCCTCCGTCCGCTATAAGCGTTCTGGTACGGTCGAGGATTTCTTCCGTAGGTTCGCCCGGCTCAATGTCGAGCCAATAGACGTTCTTGAAGGTCCTGAACCATGTGCGTTGGCTCTTGGCTAAACGGCGGGTGTTTTTCTGTATGAGTTCGGTTGCTTCTTCCAAATTCATTTGACCATTCAGATAGTTGACGATCTCGGCGTAGCCGATAGCACATCGGGCCTGTGGGCTCAGCGGCTTTTCTTCAGCCAGCAGTGATTTGACCTCATCGATCAGGCCATCTGCCAGCATCTTTTTCACCCTGGCATTAATTCTTTTGTTTTCTTTGATTTTTTGCCGCCGTAGCCCGATTATGGTCCAATTATGCAACGGTTTTTCCATGGCGAACTGTTTCTGCAGACTCGAGATAGGTTTTCCGGCGGTTCTGAAGACCTCCAAGGCTCGGATTATGCGTTTGGAGTCGTTGGGGTTGATGCGCGCGGCGGCTGCGGGGTCAACTTGTGCTAACTCACGATGTAGCTGTGTCAGGCCTTCGATTTGTGCTCGAGCCCGCAACCCGGAGCGTATCTGCTCATCAGTCCCAGGCCCTTCAAATAAACCATATAGCAGGGCCTTTATATACAGGGCGGTTCCGCCGACTGCGATAATAGGCCGATTGCGGTTTCCTATTTGTTTTATTGCTTTCTGAGCTAAATCGAGAAAAGTGGCGACGCTAAAGGATTCACTTGGCTCAACTACGTCAATTAAATGGTGTCTTACCCGCTTGCGGGCCTCTTTGGGCGGCTTAGCGGTGCCGATATCCATCCGCTTGTAGACCTTCATTGAGTCGATACTGATTATTTCGGCACCGAGGCTTTCAGCGAGGCTGAAGGCCAGTTGCCCTTTGCCTGATGCGGTAACACCGAGAATTAGGACCGTCCTCGTATTCATAATTTGCTTAAAAGGTCTGTAAAAACAGCTATAATACAGGCTTTGAAGCAGAAAGGCAAAATTGAATTCGTCAAGTGAGATGCGAGACGCGAGTTATGAGCTTCGATGCTAAGTTAAACGAGACGGCGCAATTTGTTAATCGTGTGCTGGAGCGGCTTCTGGCTGAGCAGGACCAGGTGCAGGGAAACTTGAAAGAAGCGCTCAGTTACGTTCTTGACGCACCGGGCAAGCGTGTGCGATCGGTGCTGGTTCTGTGGTGTTGCGAGCTTATCGGCGGCAGCATGAACCGCAATGCCGAGATTGCGGCGGCGGCGATCGAGATGGTGCATACTTATTCGCTCGTGCACGATGATTTGCCGGCTATGGATGATGATGACTTTCGACGTGGCCGGCCAACATGCCATAAGGCCTTTGATGAGGCGACGGCTATCCTTGCGGGCGATGCCCTTTTGACATTTGCGTTTGAAATCTTGGCCAAGCAGGTTGACGAACCGAGCGTTGCGGTAAGGCTGATTGCCCAATTGGCGGAGGCGGCTGGGCCAGGCGGCATGATTGCCGGTCAAATGGCTGATTTGAAGGCTGAAAAGACCGTCGGCACCGAAGAGATCTTAGAGTACATTCATATCAACAAAACAGCTAAGCTGTTCCGATGCGCCGCTATTATGGGGGCTATATGCGGAGGCGCAAATGGCAGCCAGTTGAGATGTCTGGGTGAATATGGCTTGAAGGTTGGCTTAGGTTTCCAGATAGCTGACGATATTCTTGATGTGAGTGCGTCGAGCGGGCAGTTGGGAAAGACCGCCGGCAAAGATGCTAAGGCTGGCAAGGCCACCTACCCGGCAGTTGTGGGAATGGAAAAATCATGGCAGTTGGCGAAGCGGCTTGCCGATGAGGCAGTCGCTCAGTTGAAACCATTTGGCCCAGAAGCTGACTGCCTGCGACAATTGGCAGTGGCCCTGCTACAACGAACAAAGTAGTTGACAAAAAACGCAAGCGGCGAAGCCCTTTCATTCCCATTTCCGTCAATGAGTTCTGCAATCTTGCAGAAGTCTTATTTCCGTCAAAGACTCCTGCAAAATGAATAGATTTTCGACGGATGGAGTCGAATAAGAGACGGCTTTCCACGATGAAGGTGGATT
>DAOWID010000436.1 GCA_030641115.1 Planctomycetota bacterium
CAATATGGTGACAAAGGCTTGTTCAAGACTTCGCCGGACAAGAAAAGCCGCCCAGGCCAAAAGACAATCACCAGAGTCAAAGACAAATTCTACGAGAAAGATATCGTTTCACCTCTCAAATTCCAGCCCGACGATTTATTGAGACCCTTCGAATCAGCCGAAGATATGCAAACAATAAAGCAAAGATTGGCTACCGAACTTTCTTGCCTCCATGATTCGATAAAAGCCGTTAGAGACCCTCGTAAGTACCCAGTTGAGTTCACTATTTAGCAAATATTGGATTGAACTTGTACGGAGAAAATTATGTTTCGTAACCGTTTGAATGGGAAATGTCAGCTAATAGTGATGTGTTGTTTTGTAGTCCTAAGTAGCGGATGTGGTGAAGAGAATTCAGTTGCGCCAAAAAGCCATCGCCAGATACTTGCCATGATGGGAGCAAAAGGGACAGAAGCAGCATCCGAGCAGGATATTCAGCAATACAAAAATATCTTCGGCAGGATGGACGCCGATGGGGATGGTCGACTGACCGAGGAGCAATATGTAAAAAACTCACGGCACATGAATGAAATGGCTATGAGAAAAATTTTCACTGCGATGGACCGTAACAAAGATAGTATAGCAACCGAGGCCGAGTATGTTCAGAACAGGATAATCACCGATGAGGCCAAATCGATCTATGAACAGATGGACAAAAATGATGACGGGAAACTAACAAAGGATGAATTTGAGGTGGAAGAAGTTTTCGATGAATTCGATATGAATGCAGACGGAATGTTAACTGTGCCTGAGTACCTCAGAGTATGGGGCAACTGGGCTAGGGAATAAAAAAAGGAAGGCACTATTTATGCGAAAAGGAATTATTCTGATTAAGTCAGGGTGATTTTTTTGATTTGAATGTTTTTTCATATTTAGCTTCCTTTCACACAGAAGCAATAAATATTCACTATTAATATAACCTGAGCAAGTTGCTTAATTTGCTTTAAATACTCTCCCCCCGAAAGATGGGATTTAAAAGTTTATAGTGTTTTGACCACAGTTGCGCCACTTCTGCCCTCTTGTCATCATCATTATTCTTTGTTGCAGCGTTAGCATTCTTGTCTACCTTCAACACCCGCGTTGTCGCGCAAGGCCTCGGCCAGTTCCGCCCGTTGCAGCAGAAGCGGCAGCTGCATACTGGGCTGCAGTTCCTCAAGAGTAACCGAGCATGCACCCGCCAAAAGGGCGCCCAGAACATCACCAAGGATTGCAAAGTCCAAACCGGCCACGTGTGCGACCATTCTTCTTCCCGCCACAGCCAACTTATCGACTCCACCTGCAAAGTACATTGTGGGCCGCACCTCCTTCGGATTTATCACTACATTGCCACACTTGCCACATATAGGACTAATATAGTCCTATGTGCTACCTTGTTCAACACACACAAAAATTTTTTGCAACCGTTCACGGCGTATAAGTTGCGTTCTTGGGGTCATTGCGAGGAGTTTTACGACGAAGCAATCTAAAATGTAACGATTGAGATTGCCACGGCCTTTGAAAAAGGCCTCGCAATGACATAAAACGGCACATTTGGCCCGTGAACGGTTACGATTTTTTTTCAAATTTTGGCCAAGTTAGGCAAGAAAAGCCACGCACGAGCTCGCAAACATCCGTAAAATGGCTTGGAATCGAACAAAAATTTCGGTTATTATAGGAGTCAGAACACGCAAGGTGTGGTTGTGCCGAGGTGATTTGAGAAATGTGTTCCAAGACAGTCGACTGCGACTTTGTGGCTAAAGAACATTGAATCCAAGGGAGATGCGATCATGAACCGAACCATTCCACTAATAGCGATAGTGATAGTGATTCTTTCTCTAACGACACCTGATGCTAAAGCCGAGCAAAAGGTCTTTCGCATCGGTATGATTGGCCTTGATACTTCGCATGTCATCGCCTTCACCAATCTTATCAACGACCCCGAAAAGAATTACGGTTGCAGGGTTGTTGTGGGCTATCCAGGCGGCTCACCCGATGTCCCATCTTCAATTAACCGCGTAGCCGGATACACAAAGCAACTGCGCGAACAGTTCGGCGTGGAAATTGTGGACAGCATTGAAGAATTGTGTAATAAGGTTGACGGTGTACTGCTGGAGAGTGTTGATGGTCGGCCACATCTTGAGCAAGCCAGACCCGTGATCGCAGCAAAGAAGCCTGTATTTATCGACAAACCGATGGCAGGTAATCTGGCAGATGTGATCGAGATATTCCGACTCACCAAGGAAAACAACGTGCCATGTTGGTCGAGTTCTTCTTTGCGCTTCGGTCCGGGTATTGCCGGCATGCGCAACAGCGAAAAAGTCGGTGACGTGCTCGGCTGCGCCGCTTTCAGCCCATGCAGCCTTGAAGAGCATCACCCCGACCTCTATTGGTATGGCGTGCATGGCGTCGAGATTCTTTTCACCATCATGGGTCCCGGTTGTGAGTCTGTCCGGCGCGTCCAGACCAAAGACACGGAATTCGTTGTTGGCACCTGGAAGGATGGCCGAATCGGCACGTACCGGGGACTGCGAAAGGGCAAGAGAGACTACGGTGCTCTCGTGTACGGCACAAAAGGCATAGCTCAGAGTGGCAGATATGAAGGCTATGGTTATTTGATAGACGAAGTAATTAATTTCTTCAAAACAGGCAAAGTTCCCGTCCCGCCGGAAGAGACAATCGAAATGTTCGCCTTTATGTCCGCCGCCGATGAATCGAAAGCTTGCGGCGGCGCCGAAGTCCCTATTGCATCGGTAATCGAGAAAGCTAAAAAGCATAATGAGCTTCGCCGCTCGCGCAAAGACCTGTCACAACGGTAGTCTTGAGTTTTTGAAGAAGCGAGGGGTTTTGTGCGCGCACGGAAAGGACCTTTAACAATGAGCACTTGCCAAAAAACAATCCTGTTGTTCGTTGTATTATCGTTATGCCGTTGCTGTGAAGGGACATCGGCCAACCTCGTCGCTAACGGCGGCTTTGAAGAGACCAAGCAGGGCCAAGCCTCGGGCTGGATGGAATTGTGGACGAGAGAGGCCCACTGTGGCCAAGCCACTTTGGACAAGCAAGTCTCGCACGGTGGAGATTATTCCGCTCGCATCGAGCACCGCGGCGCGGAGGATTGGAGTTTCAATTCTGAGAAGCGCCTTGATGTCAAGCCGGGCGACCTTTTTACACTTCAAGCGTGGGTGAAGATCGAGGGCACAGGCAGCATCACAATTGGCGTGATAACTTACGATGAAAAAGGTAAGGCCCTTGAGTGGACTTTCGGCGGACGCACAACGACAGGTCCCTGTAACTGGCATCTTCTCCGCTCCAGGTTTGTGATTCCTCGCAATGTCGTCAAAATTCATCCCCGCCTAATCGGATATCGGCCCGCTACCGTCTGGCTGGATGATTTCTCGCTGGTGAAAGAGGGGAACGTAATGCAAATGCGTCCCAAAGATATGCCGGAGACGCTCTCTATCAGCAACGCTACGATCTCGCTCAAGCTTCATACCGCCGATGCAACGCTGTCGGTAACCGACAAGCGCACAGGCCGGAGCTGGCGACAACAATCCTTAGTTGAAGGTACAATACTCCGTGGCACAAAAGTCGCAGATCGTATCGAGATGACTTTGCTTCATGCGCCGTCTGCAATGGATGTACAAGCGGTTCTTCAGCTCGAGCTGGACCATCCTGAGCTCACCGTCACGCTTTCAGCCGAGGGCGACCTCGGACGACCTCTCCGGTTTCCGAATCCGTTTGTGACGGATCGCGGCACATATCTGGTCGTGCCGATGAACGAAGGGATTTCCTACCCGGTTGAGGATAAGACGATCAGTCCGATGAGGCTCGTTGCGTATGGAGGACACGAAATCTGCATGGCCTTCTGGGGCGTAACAGACGGCGGGCAAGGGCACATGGCCATTATCGAGACGCCCGATGACGCTGCGGTTCGCATACAGCGGATTGATGGCAAGCTCTGCATCTCGCCTGAGTTTGAGCCGCAACATGGGCGCTTCGGCTATGCCCGGCGACTTCGCTACGTTTTCTTCGATAAGGGCGGACACGTCGCCATTTGCAAACGGTATCGCTCCTACGCTCAAAAGGCAGGTCTATTAAAAACGCTGGAGCAGAAGCGCAAAGAAAATCCGAACGTAGATTTACTCATCGGAGCAGTAAACGCCTGGTGCTGGGAGAGAGACGCTCTTGCTATTGTTCGCCAGATGAAGTCTGCCGGCATAGAGCGAATCTTGTGGAGCCATCGTCGGCCTCCGGAAGTCGTCAAGGCGATGAACGAGATGGGTGGAATCCTAACAAGTCGCTACGACATCTATCAGGACCTGATGGATACGAACATCGTCAAAGAGAAACTTCGTGGCCTGCATCCCGACTGGACCCAAGCCGGATGGCCGAACGACATTATGCTCGATGAAAAGGGGGACTGGCGCAAGGGCTGGCGCGTTAGGGGTAAAGACGGCAATATGTATCCATGTGGTGTGCTGTGCGACAAGCAGGCACTCAAATATGCCAAACAGCGTGTGCCTAACGAGCTAAAGACACACCCTTATCGCTGTCGTTTCATAGACACAACAACGGCCTCCCCATGGCGTGAATGTTACCACCCTGACCATCCGATGACTCGCGGCGACAGCCGACACTGGAAGACGGAATTGCTTCGATACATGTCCGAGGAGATGAAGCTGGTAACAGGCAGCGAAACGGGACACGACGCAGCCGTGCCGTACGTTCACTACTTCGAAGGCATGTTAAGTCTCGGCCCATATCGGGTACCGCAAGCCGGGCGAAACATGATCAAGGTTTGGGACGAGGTCCCGGAGCGTGTGGCCAAGTTTCAGGTAGGACACAAGTACCGATTGCCTCTCTGGGAGCTTGTCTATCACGACTGTGTAGTGGCGCAGTGGTACTGGGGTGACTATAATAACAAGCTGCCTGCGCTGTGGGACAAGCGAGACCTTTTCAACATTCTCTACGGCACGCCACCAATGTTCATGTTCAACCGCCAAATATGGACGAAGAACAAAGCTCGCTTTGCCGAGAGCTACAAGAATGTATGTCCCGTAGCCCGTGCCGTGGGCTACGCCGAGATGACCGACCACCGCTTGCTCACACCTGACAGGAACGTTCAGCAAACGGTGTTCTCCAACGGCATCACCGTTACGGTCAACTTTGGCGACAAACCCTACCGCTTGCCGGACGGCAAACAGGTCAAACCCATGGACTACCATGTTTCCGGTATGTAATACCAATTCTACTTATTGATTGCCGATTGCCTGAGCCTGTCATTGCGAGTCCGCCATAGGTCCGCCTACGACGGATGGCGATCTCAAATCTGCGGACGACTGAGATTGCTTCGGTCGCTTCGCTCCCTCGCAATGACAATGACAGATAACATGTTGTCAGAACCTTACCGTGAGTCGTCTCTTCTTATCAGGAGTAAGGGATTTGACGCCGCTGAGTGTTTTCATTCTGCTGGTACCTTGCTCGCCGACATTGACTGTGTATCTGCCCTTCTTGAAGACCTTCGGCCTGTACGAACTTCCGTTGATACGAAGAGTGTAGAGAATCTCATCCGTTGATTCGTCAATTACCTGCACGACGGGGTTGGTCATACCACTGACTTCGATGGTTGGCAAATAGGCGACGGCCTCGCGACCATAGTTGTCCTGCTGCTTGATCGTCCTCGGCCAGCCGGAATACTGCTTAGTACCTGGATCTGCAATATCTATCTTTCTCGGCCAGCATTCGACGGTGATTTCTCTGGTCTTTTTGTTGAATCTGACGACTCCGAAGCCGGCCGCTCTGGTTGTTAGCTTGTCGTGGTTCTCCTCGGGAGTGGGGTTGGCAACAGCCAGCATAGTGATCTTGTTCCCGAAGCCGTCAAGGAATTCTCCCGTGTATTCGGGCATTCCTGGCTCGCGGTTCTTACCCGGCTCCAGAGGCACCCACCAGCGCAAGTAAAGATTGGCGATAGACGGCACACAAAGAGAATACCCCGCATCGTTCCAGTTGTCGATCCCGTGGTGGATAATCGTGCCGAGGTGCTGGTCACCGGCGATCATAAATGCGAATCCCTTACGAATCTCCCTCAGAGCCTTGTTTCTGCCTGTCTGTGGCCAGCCGTTGGAATCCAGGTCGGCGAACAGACGGTTCCCTCGCCTGCCATGCAGGTGCGCACCACCACAGAAGACGGTTTGAGAGAGCACAGACTTCATATCGCAGTCATGCCAGTCGGCTGCCCACGCTCTGAGAAATTTAAGCTGCCGCTCTCCCAGCAATTTGGCGCCGGGCACATCCACACTCTTTGGATCGTAATCAGCGTTCGTAATGTGGTCGGGCCGTGGCCCCTGCTGGGGGACAAGACCCTGCGGTCCCGACTTGAACTTCCGATCCTCAATGATAGCAAAGCTCACTCGCCCCACCGTCAAAGAAGTGTAGTATACCCCGATACCACGCTTTACCGGAGTTGGATCATAGGGATCAGGCAGATGGCTCGTCTGTGCCCGCTCAACCTCTTTGACGTACTCGACGGGAGCAGCGTATCCACCGTCATGACCGGCACGAGTGTGCGATACTCTCCCCCCGGCGCCCCACAGATTGCCCTGCCCCACATCATGGTCGTCCGGTATCGTGACCGTTGGGATATTGCGAATTATATCCCCAAAATCTCTGCCGAATTTAAGCCAGTAGGCGTAATGCTTGTGATGGTCATAGACCTGGTCTCCGGAGAAAAACAGAAGGTCGGGCTTCAGCTTCTTGATGTTCGCCACGATGTCAGCTTTGGATATGTCCCCGCCGTGCCCGGGATAGATTGAGTTGCCTGTAAACGCGGCCACGACTATCGTGTCTTTATCCACCGGGTCTCTGCGGATCCTACCGGTATAATAGGCGTTCCGACCGTGAGCGAGCCGGTACTCAATGTTTCTTGTGGAGTCCCAGTTCTCAACGCGAAAAGGCGCCGTCCAGCCCTTCGCAATTATCGGCGCTTCGGCTACTTGCTTCCACTTTCCGTCTTCCTTGACTTCGAGGCGGACTTTTCTGTCCTCATCTTGCTTCAGCGGGTACAATTGGGCCGTCATCTTCAAGATGTTGTTCTGCACTGTGTACAGGGCAAAGCAAATAACCTTATCTCTGGACACTTCCGGGATCTTTAAGGCCTGAGCTGTGGCGGTGCTCAATGGCAGAACGGTTGCCAGTAATGCGAGAAGCAGCTTTGCGTTCGTCAGCTTCATATTTACTCCCTTTCTTGGTCTAATGTTAGCGTCTCCCTTTAACATTGGTGACAAAAAAGCATAACGTTACATGTTGAATTGATTCCATCATGTCTGCTCAAAGCTATCATCAATCGCACTGTATGTCAATGTCGTATTGAACAAACAGAGGTGCCTGGTTGTCCGGTTTCCTAACCGGGACAAGCCGGAACTCAAAAGATATGTGTCTCGTTGCAGATACGGCAAAGACACATTACAACAGCAGCAAACTTGCCGCCATTACAAACATCCCTGAGACGATGCCTGCGATCACCAAATGTCCGTGGCCGTAACGGTGGGCCATGGGCAGCAGTTCGTCTAAGGAAATATAAATCATCACTCCCGCGATAAACGCCAATATGCCTGCAAGAACAGCCGGCGTCAAAAATGGACGCAATAGTAAATAGCCGACAATAGCTCCTACCGGTTCGGATAGACCTGAAAGAAACGAATAAAAGAATGCTTTCTTCTTATTCCCAGTCGCGTAATAAATGGGCACCGATACCGCGATTCCCTCCGGAATGTTGTGAATAGCAATCGCGATGGCGATGAATAAACCCAGCCTTATGTCACCAAGCGCCGATGCAAATGTGGCTAAGCCTTCGGGAAAGTTATGAATTGCGATAGCAAATGCGGTTAGCAGGCCGGTCCTCATTAGGTGGCTTTGTTCACGGGGGGCTGTGGGTTCATCGAGGCCCTCGAAGTTGTGCGGATTTTCCGGTTCCGGCACCAACAGGTTTATTAGCGCGATGGCGCCGATACCGATGAAGAAAACGACCAGGCCCCGGAACTCACCGACGGCCTCCATAGCATCCGGCAGAAACTCCATGAACGATATGTAAATCATCACGCCGGCGGATAAACCTAATGAGAAGGATAAATAAACTATCTTTGGTCTTTTGATGAAATAGGCGATAGCACTGCCGATCCCTGTGGAAAGCCCTGCGATGACAGTCAGCACCAAAGCTATGCCCACATTACCTGATACGTCCATAACCAGCTCCCGTCAAACCACAAGCAAATGCGAATTTAGCCCTGCCCCAAATATGTTAGCAGTGCCGGTCGCTTTTGGCAAATTCATCTTTCGAGCCGAACAGCGAGGTCGCATTTTGTTCTTTCCTGGCCGGGCAGCTTTTGGTAAAAGTTATATCCGTCTATGATCGAAAATATATGGTAACGAAAGAGCAAAACTTCGTAGCGATACCCTACTATGCCTGGGCACACCGTGGCCCCGGCGAGATGGCAGTGTGGCTGACTAAATCACCTTAAAGGACAGAGCAAATGAAAAGATATCGCCTCCTTGTTACCGGCAGATTGACCTTACCCCAGATCTTTATAGTGGTGTGTCTTTCCGTCAGCGTTGCGCTATCTCTTGCGGCTGCGCAAGGCGATGCGCCTACCCGCCCGAAATCTGACACGTGGTTTGTTGCCCCGAATGGCAACGACACTTGGTCGGGCCGGATGCCCAAGCCCAACGACAATGGTACGGACGGCCCCTTCGCGAAACTTCACGCCGCTTGCAAGGCAGCGCAAAAGCTCGGCACAGAAAAGCCCCGAAGGATTGTGATTCAGCAAGGACGCTATTTCTGTGATGAGCCGCTTGTACTGACCCACAAGGATGCAGGGCTGACGATTGAATCAGCGCCCGGAGCAAAGGGTGTTCTTTACGGCGGCAGGAAGGTTACGGGCTGGAAAAAGGACGGCGAGAAGTTCTACTCAGTGACGCTGCCGGGCGTGAAAGAGAAAAAGTGGGACTTTCGATGCCTCGTTGTCAATGGCCGATTCTGTCCGCGTGCCCGCCTGCCTGAAAAGGGCTTCTTCCAGCACCTCAGCAGTTTTAATGTTCCCTGGATGACCAGTACAGGCGGCGGATGGAAACGCAAGCCTACAAGTGAGGAGCTGACCACCTTGAAATACCGCCCGGAAGACCTCGGCCCCTGGCTGGACATCAACAACGCCGAAATTGCTGTCTATCACATGTGGGACGAATCACTGGTTGGTATTTCTGCCATGGATACGGAATCGCATACGGTCACTTTTTCGACTCCATCCGGTCACCCGCCGGGGGCGTTTGGGGTCAAAAAGTATGTCGTCTGGAACGTCCGCGAAGGCATGACGCAGCCGGGTCAGTGGTATCTCGACCGCACGGATGGCAAGCTCGTCTACTGGCCGCTACCTGGAGAGGATATGACCGAAGCAGATGTTGTCGCCCCAACCATCGAAACCATTATTCAGATTAGGGGCACTAAGGCAGACCCGGCCAGGGACATAACCGTTCGTGGCCTGACGCTTTCCGTGACGACTACGCCTCTGAAGCCCGGAGGGTTCGGTGCGGGGAGATTCGAAGGAGCGGTCTCTCTCGTCTCCACTGAGAACTGCCGCCTTGTCAATCTGGAAATCGTCAATGTCGGTGGCCAGGGAATAAAGGCTTCGGGCCAAGGCCTGCACATCGAAAGATGTCACGTCCACCACACCGGCGCATGCGGTATCAGGTGCCGTGGGACCGAAGCGGTCGTTAGCGACAATCACATCCATGACATCGGCCTTACATACCCCAGCGCCATCGCTCTGCAGGGCGGCGGCAAGGACTGTCTGCTGAGCCATAACGAAATTCACGATTGTCCGTACACCGCTATCAATTGCGGCGGCGAAAGGAACCGAATCGAGCACAATCATATTTATCGGGCTATGCGGGAGCTGCACGACGGCGGCGGTATCTACTGCTTTGCGGGCAGGGACCTTGTGCTGCGGGGCAATTTTATTCGAGATATCATCGACACCGGCGGCTATGGGGCGTCAGCTTACTATCTTGACGAGAGAAGTGAGAACTGCCTGGTCGAGGGCAATCTGTCGGTCGGCGTTGTTCGGCCGTCGCACAACCACATGGCCAAGAATAACACCATCCGTAACAATGTTTTTATCAGTGACGGAGATGCAAGACTCACATTCCCCAGGTCGTCGGGCTATACTTTCGAGAGAAACGTGCTTGTGGCGGAAGGCAAGATCGTTTTTGATAATCCTGATGCAATTACGACGTGGAAGAATAATGTCCTGTTCAGCCGGGCAGGCAAGATCGAGGGCAACAAGCTTGAGAGATACAGCAAGAAAGGAACTTTCGAATTAAAGCCGGACGGTGGGAACGTGTTTACCGATCCGCAGGTCGTTGTATTCGACAGGGGTGTTATCAGGTTCGCCCCGGGTTCACCGGCGACCAAGCTCGGGATAAAGGGAATCGGCATCAGAGGCGCAGGGGTGCGTCCTGTGGTCGCCGATAAGGTGAGCGAAACCGAGTTGTAGTACGGGATTTTGCCCTTGACGGTCTGGCTGACGTTTGTTAGAAGAAAAAAAACGGTTTGTCAGGTCAAAGAAACTTTATTGAAGGGAGTTGGACTATGGCGGAAACAAACCAGACGCCACAAGCTGCGGAAGGTCCTGACAGCGGCGAGCAAACCGAAGAGGCTGCAGCCCCTGAGCAACCTGTCAGCACACCGGAGCCCGAAGAGATCAAACCGCCTGAGAGTTCAAAAGACGCCAGGAACATGGCTATGCTCTGTCATCTGCTGGGGATAGTGGGATTCTTTGCGCCGCTGGTCATCTGGCTGATTGAGAAAGACAAACACAGATTTGTCGATGAACATGGCCGGGCAGCTATGAATTACCAAGTATCATTGATGATATACTACTGTGCATCCGGTCTGCTTTGCCCTGTTGCCATTGGATTTGTGTTGCTGCCCGTGCTGACGATTCTGCACATAGTCTTCTCTATCATCGGGGCGGTCAAAGCCAGCAAGGGCAAGCCGTGGCGGTATCCGATAGCTATCCCGTTTCTCAAGTAAAAACCAGCCGGCTCAATTGTGACAGGGCCATTGATTGGCCTTTGTTAAAAGATAAATCGGTTCATAATTCGGTATAGGATAAACGAAGGGAGTTTAACCATGGCAGAAGTAAACGAAACTCCAGAAGCGCAAGAGGGATCTGAGCTTGCAAACAGTCCCCAAAACGGAAACGCTCAAAGCACAGGCGATGAAACTGGCGCCGAGCAAAGCAGCGGCGCCGAACAGCCCACAAGTGCTCCACAAGAAGAGCTCAGCAAAAACGTTCGAATGTGGGCGATGTTCTGCCATCTTGCAGGACTTGCCGGCTTCGTGATTCCTGTGATCCTTTCTGGTATCATCGCCCCGCTGATCATCTGGCAGATAAAAAAGGACGACCATCCATTCATAGATGAGAATGGCAAGGAGGCGCTGAACTTCCAGATATCGATAGGAATCTATGAATTTGTATCGGTTCTTTTGATTTTCGTGTTCTGTATAGGTGCTGTCCTGCTGCCGGCGGTCGCTATCTTTGACCTGGTCCTTATGATTATTGCCGCAGTCAAAGCCAACAACGGCGAGTCCTATCGCTATCCTCTGACCATAAGGTTCATTAAATAGAGATCTGCAGCGCGGCCCAAAAAGAGATTCTTCTACGGTGCGTCCGTTACATGTAGGGGGCGTTTGCGGTGGCATTATGAAATTTGCTGTTTATGTGATCAGCGTGTGCGTTATTGTCTTGTGCGCTCAGATAGCGCGGAGGGTGCCGACTCTGGGCGGTCTGATTGCAGTTATGCCCTTGACCGGCCTTGCCGTTCTGATCGGACTTTATCTGAAAGACCCGGCAGATTTTGCAAGTCTAACCGACTATACCAAGGGAGCCTTGTGGGGCATCTTACCGAGCATTCTGTTTTTCCTCGTGGCTCTTGTATGCTTTCACAAACGGCTGTCCCTTTGGATTGTCCTTTGTGCGAGCTTCGCGGTCTGGCTTATCGCTGCATTTATCCATCAGTTGCTGCTCAACAGATAGCTGGCCGGTCAGCTATTTTCTTGTTGTGGGCGAGGTTGATGCGGAAGAAGCTGGTACGGCCAAGAAGCGGCTGCAGGCTGTCCTGGATTCAATGAGACAAAAAGCTGTGAACGATAAACCGAGATTATGGTAATAAGTATTGTGGTTGTTCTTTGCGTTGTGTTAAAGATGAATAAAAACG
>DAOWID010000131.1 GCA_030641115.1 Planctomycetota bacterium
AAATACGAAACCCTCGACGCCGATGATGTCAAATTGATTTTGGAAGGTGGTCAGTTGGATAAACCCACCGTCGGCGATCTGTTAGCCGCCGAGCAAGCCAAGACCGAGCCGCCCGAGCCCAAGCAGCAAGAGCAGCAAGACGAGCCAGTCACCTAATATTATTCTTGTTCCAATTATCTGAGATTCCTGTGCGGAAAAAAACTCTCACAATCATGTGCGCAATTTGCATTCTCCTGGCCAATGCCTGTGCGTGGGGCCAGGACGCAAGCGACTCAAATTCGGCAGTGCCTGTCGGTGTGAGCTTCAGTGATATCATTGCCGGCCCAGTTGAGTTGGCAAGGCACCAGGATGAGTTTTCATCCGCGCGTGTCGAGCCTGCTCGAATGGGCTCGAAGCATGGCGTAGCGGTCATATTCGAAGGGACGGAAGACCTGCACTACTATGCAAAGGCTGAAACTGCTTCCGCTGAGGGCCTTGAGCTCAAAATTGAAGCTAAATCCAACGACCTTACTTTCGGCCAAGCGATCTACACGAAATGGAGCATCTTCAAAGACCTTGTGGGCACAGATGTCGAGGTCTATGTCGGCAACTTTGCCATTTTTGTGCCAATTAAAACTGCGCCTGGAATAACACCCAACGCGGTCGAACTTACTGATGTAGAAGTCAAGATTTCCGGCATCGCCTGTACAAGCATGGTCTGTTTGCGACCATTTGAGAAAACACTGCGGGCGAGGATTGATTGGAGCCAGCGTGATTCTTGGAAGGTGATTACTCTTGAAACGACCGGTGATCAGGACCAGGTGCCTACAGCGCCAGGTTACTCAGCATGGTTTGCTCTTGGTTTGGCGTTCGTTGCGGGCCTGGCGCTGAACATCATGCCATGTGTGTGGCCAGTCCTACCCCTTATCGTCATGCGCATCGTCGAACAGGCAAAACAGAGCAAAGGCAAATCCATAACGATGGGTCTTGCTTTTTGTCTCGGAATATTGTTGTTCTTTGCATCTCTCGCGGGCGCAAACATCATTTTGAGAATCTTTTATGGAACCGTCTTGCAATGGGGCGACCAGTTCCGCAATCCGGCCTTCGTCACCACAATGGCACTTCTGCTGGTAGTGCTCGCACTTTTTATGTTCGGCATCTTCACCGTCAGTATACCATCTGCAATAGCAGGAAAATCCGGCTCCGGCAAGGGCTATTCCGGAGCTGCCGGTATGGGCTTTCTGGCAGCGATATTGAGCACCCCTTGCAGCTTTGGTATTCTCGCAGCCGCCTTTGCCTGGGCACAAGCTCAGCCTTTGCTATTAGCCACCATCGCGATGATGGTTATAGGTGTTGGTATGGCCCTGCCATACGGAGTGCTAACTTCAATGCCCGGCTTATTGAAGCGCCTGCCCAGAGCTGGACGTTGGATGGAGCTATTCAAGCAGACGGTCGGATTTATTCTGCTGGTCATCGCCGTAAAGCTCATAACAGCACTGCCTGAAACTCGCAGAGCGGGTGTACTGTACTTTGGCGTCGTGTTGGCTTTCTGCGTTTGGATATGGGGCGGCTGGGTCAGCTACAACACTAAATCATCGCGCAAATGCCTTGTACGAACTATCGCGATTGTCTTGGCAGTTGCAGCAGGATGGGTATTTTTGCCCGCGCCAGCCGCTGAGCTTATCGACTGGCGACACTACGACGCCAACGCCATCGAGACCGCTTTGCAACAGCAGCGTCCCGTCTTGATCGAGTTCACTGCCGATTGGTGCCTGAACTGCAAGGCAATCGACAAGGTAGTCTACTCGCGCAAAGATGTCGCAAGGCTAATCGAGCGAAAAGGTGTTTTACCAATTAAGGCCGACACCACAGAAAAGGACTCGTCGGCAACTATAGCTTTGAAAGACGTCTATAGTGAGCCCGCAGTGCCAGTCAGCATGCTGTTTATACCAGGTCGGAAAGAACCGATTAGATGGCACCAAATTTTCTTTGCCGACGAACTGGAAAACTCTTTGAAAAATCTTCCTGACAAGAAACAGGAACCCAAATACGATGACGAAAAAGGCGAAGATAAAGGCCCGTCCTGAGCGAAGCCGAAGCGTCAACAAAACCGACGCGGCTGAGCGAGTCAGGAAGATTTGGCCAATCTTGAAAAAGGCATACCCCAACGCCGGAACTGCACTTAGACATGCAAATCCGCTGGAGCTTCTGATTGCAACAATCTTGTCGGCACAATGCACGGATGCCCGCGTCAATATGGTAACCAAAGACGTGTTCAAAAAATACAAATCAGCCGAGCATTGGGCAAAAGCTGATGTAAAACACATCGAGTCGGACATTAGAAGCACCGGTTTTTACCACAACAAAGCAGTGAGCATTAAGGGTGCCTCCAAAGCGATAGCCGAGCGATACGGCGGCAAAGTCCCCGACACGATGGAAGAGCTTGTGGCACTTCCGGGCGTGGGCAGAAAAACCGCAAATGTCGTGCTCGGCAATGCCTTCGGCAAGCCGGCTATTGCTTGTGATACCCACGTTATTAGGCTTTCTCGCCGGCTGGCTCTTTCCGAAAATTCCGATGCCGTAAAGTTGGAATTCGATTTAGCCGAAATAGTACCAAAGAAGAGCTGGACGCTGTTCAGCCACGTTTTGATTCTTCATGGCCGAAATGTTTGCAATGCGCGTAAACCAAAATGTGAGAATTGCCGAATATCAAAACACTGCCCTGCCGCAAACAACCCGGCTCTATGGTAGAAGAAGGCCCTTACAAATGAAATTGTGCGCAAGATGGTCATAATGTAGAGTCCGTTTTAATAGGTTGTGGCAT
>DAOWID010000245.1 GCA_030641115.1 Planctomycetota bacterium
TGAAATATATTTCTCAATTCCGGTCACAGCGGAACTGGAGGAGGATGCTCGGCAAGTCTTACAACCAGGCGAACTGGGCTACTGGCCAACCGGCAACGCTTTTTGCATCTTTTTTGGCGCGACTCCGGCTTCGCACGGCGACGAAATCAGGGCAGCCTCAGCGGTGAACATAATTGGTCGAGTCAAAGGCGACCTCCCGCAGTTGTGGGGCGTTCCCGACGGAGCCGATGTCTCGATCGAAGCCGTATAGTGCAATTTCTCGCTTCTGGCCAAAGTTTTTGCCGCGACACCCTATTTTCCTCTCCACCAAGTAGTATTATGTTGCCAAATCCGCTGGAGGGATTTAGTATATCAACTGTTGGATCAGAAGAATAAGGGATGAGACTATGAAGCTAAGCTGGGCCAATCGGATGACGATTCTTCGCATACTGCTGATCGTGCCCTTTGTTAGTTGTATGTTGAAGATAAATGATCCTGATCCTAAGCTGGGCCTGGCGATGCGGTATATTGCCACCGCTATCTTTCTGTTCATGGCAATAACTGATGCGCTTGATGGCTACTTGGCTCGCACCAAAAAGCAGGTCACCAAACTGGGCGCGTTTCTAGACCCCATCGCTGACAAGCTGCTCATAACTTCTGCGTGTCTGCTGCTGGCCTCGGAGCGGGCATCTGTTCGAACCGGTTCTCAGAGTTTTTTGCTGCCTCCGACCGTTGTGGTTTTGATAATCGGCAAAGACTTGTTTTTGCTGATCGGTTTCGTGGTTGTCTATTTTGTTACTTCGCAGTTCCTTATTGCTCCGGCTTTGATTGGCAAGACTGCCACAACCCTGCAGTTATCGATGGTGGCAGGCATTCTGATCGGTCCTGAGGTTTCACGTTTTTTGCCTGGCTGGATCTGGTTTTTGCGGGTCCTTTGGTGGTCGGCGGCAGGAACTGCCATTTTGGCAACGCTTATTTACATTAGACGTGGAAGTCGCTATATTGAGCACTACGAGCAGAGGCAGGCGAACAATACGCATTAGCCGGCGGTATTTAATGATTGGCACCTCGCAACTCGCAGCCCGGAACATGAAGTCTAAGATATGCTTCACGAGAAACGAATATGGCAGTGCAATTTAGCGAAATAGCGGAAGTGCTGGAAGACCTTCGGCAGGGCAAAATGATCGTCCTTGTCGATGCGGAAGACCGTGAGAACGAAGGGGACCTGGTTTGCGCGGCGGAAAAGGTCACGCCAGAGGCCATCAACTTCATGGCCAGGTACGGCCGCGGCCTTATTTGTCTGCCCCTTACCGCAGACAAGTGTGATTCGCTTGGCCTGTACCAACAGACACTTGAGAACACCGCCCCGTTCGGTACGGCTTTTACGGTCAGCGTCGATGCTGCTGACGGCATAACAACCGGTATCAGTGCCGCCGACAGGGCCAAGACGATTCAAGTTGCCGTTGGCGACGATGCCAAGCCGGCTGACCTTGTTCGTCCGGGTCATATATTCCCGCTGCGCGTCAGAGAAGGGGGCGTCCTGGTTCGGGCAGGGCAGACCGAAGGAGCGGTTGATCTGATGCGCCTGGCGGATCTAAAGCCGGCCGGCGTCATCTGTGAAGTCATGAATGAAGATGGTTCGATGGCACGAGTGCCGCAGCTTCTACAGTTCTGCGAAAAGCACAACCTGAACATCGTCTCCATCACCAAGCTCATAGAATATCGGCTGCAGCGTGAGAGCCAGATCAAGCGTGTTGAGTGCGTCAGCTTACCTACCGACTATGGCGAGTTTAAGCTGATTGGCTATGAGAGCATAACCTCGCCCGAACCACATCTGGCGCTCTGCAAGGGCGGCGTTGGCCAGCTCGATGAAAACGGCAATCCTATCGAGCATGGTGAGCCTGTTTTGGTTAGGGTGCATTCGGAGTGCATGACGGGCGACTTGTTTCATTCCCAGCGGTGCGAGTGCGGCTATCAGCTAATAAGCGCGATGAAGATAATTGAAGAGGCCGGCAAAGGAGCCTTGATCTACTTGCGGCAGGAGGGAAGAGGCATAGGTCTTGCAAACAAACTGCGTGCTTATAAGCTCCAGGAGCAAGGCCTTGATACGGTTGATGCCAATCTGAAATTGGGGTTTATGCCGGACAAACGCGATTATGGAATTGGTGCGCAGATCTGTCGCGATTTGGGGCTGCGGAAAATACGCATACTCACTAACAATCCCAAGAAGATAAGCCGCCTGGAGGTTTATGGCATAAAGATTGTTGAGCAGATACCGTTGAGGGCTGAGCCGAGCAAGCACAACATCGACTATTTGCGGGCCAAGAAATACCACCTTGGCCATATACTCGACGAGGACTTATAGTTTATGAAGGCTATTGCCGTTGTATTGTGGATATTTGTCCTGGGATTTGTCTTGGTCGAGACCGGCTGCGAGCAGGCCTCCACACCGGCTGAGCCGACACCCAATCCTGCTGATGGTTCTGATGCTTTAGTCTATGCTCGTTATGCTCCAGTCAAAATTGATATTATGCCGTTAACTGAATTAACCGGCCCCAGCGATCCTCAAGAAGATGCACTGCTCAATGTCTACGTGAGTCTGCTGGATGTATTTGGCTCTCAGATAAAGTCGCCTGGAGTATTTCGTTTTGAATTGTACGAGTATGTTCAGCGTTCAGCCGAGCCAAAGGGCAAAAGAGCCGTTATCTGGCCCGACATTGACCTGACTAACGCCGCCAAGAATAACGAGCATTGGCGGGACTTTTTGAGGGCCTACCAGTTCAATCTGCCTTGTGAGCTGCAGAAAAAGCAAGACCACATATTAGAAGTGACCTGCAGGTGCCCGAACGGCAGGCGGCTATCCGCCGAGTTCATCGTTAGACAGCCAAAATGATTCTCGTGCAGTTGTCTCATTTTGTCAAAATCACGCCTTAAGCGGACCCGAAATATTCCGCACAAAACTTCAAATTGTTTGCTTTCTCGGCTGCAGCATGCTAAAATACACTTGAGATGGATTATTGCGTGTATTCGCGGACAGAGCACCTGATTAGTTTCTCATCTTTGTAATTGCCTGCGGATAGTTGGTGTGTGGTCTTTGAAATGCGGAGTATCGTGCCTAAAAAATTGCTTCTTTTGATCTCTTTTGTGTCGGTACTAAGCTCGACTTTTGCCATTTTTGAGATTGTCGATGGATAGAGAATTAGTGGCACAAAAGATGGACTCCTGCCGATTTTTACTGACAAGTAAAGTCGCTAAATCGGAAAGGAGTCCATTATGCTTTCTATGCCATCGGCA
>DAOWID010000030.1 GCA_030641115.1 Planctomycetota bacterium
ACTTTCCGGGAGAATGCACTTGGGTGCATATCGTAATAACCTTTCTGAGCCGGCCATCTGATCAACGAACCGTAATGGTTCTTCGCACAGAGCGTCACGCCGGCACCGGTGTGGGCCTTCAAATTCGCAAAGTTGATCAAGTAATCCATCTCAGCAAAGGACACAGGGACATAGTCCTGCTTGCGTCCTTTCGGATGGCAGCTCCAGTAGAGTGGAACTGAAGATTGCTCCATCTTTATTCGGCCGAACTTCCCGGCATGGTCCAGGCACCGTACATTCGGAAACTCTTTATGGAAGATGTTGTAGTACTCGTGTACAAAATACGCCAGACTATCACAGATAGCAACGTCACTTTCTTTTACGCCGACTGTGTTTGTGAGCTGCCGCAGCAGTGCTATCAGCATTTGCGGCGACGTATTCATATAATCTCTTTTGCCTTCCAAATTGTAATTATCCGCGTTGGCTCCTCCATGGGTCCAGATAAAGCCCACAAAATTTACCTTGATGACAATCTTCTCACCCAGCTTGTATCCGACATTCCCTTTGCCGCGCGTCTTATTGTGGTATCTAAAGAGCCTGTCCCACGCTGCAGTATCGCTCGCTTCACCGGTCAACTCGCGGATTGATCGTGACATCATTTGGCTGACCCGTGCCGGACTTGTATGGTTGCTTTCCCACGGATGTCCGTCTCCCGGCCCGTCCCAGTCGGTTGCGTCGGGGTCGTGTACCCAGACAACACGCCCCGGGTGAATGCCTTTGGCTTCACCTATCGGCTCGTTGGCAGGCTGAGGCTCGGCTAAGACTAATTTCTCGTTGGTTGCGCTTACCGTTAGCCAGATAGCTCCCACGCTTACGGCGATACAGAGTAGAGCGAGAATGTATCGCCTCCGGGCGAAGCTGAGCTTTGCTTTTCTAAATGCGATGGCAGAACCGGTGAGTCCAACAAGCCAGGCCAAAAAGCCCGAAGCAAACGGAAAAGCCAACCGCTGGCATGGATACATTGCCCGCGAAGGCTTTGGCAGCACACGTATCAAAAACCATATAAGCGACACCAACCCAGCAATGGGAAACGCCCATCTCAACCACCCATACTTCCAGTTGTGCTTTGGGCAATTGTTACTTCTTCGAGACGCGGCGTGCCGGTCTTTTGCTTTCGGGGATTGCATCTTAATACCTCCAGAACTTTGAGAGACTGTTTCAGTTGTATGCTCTATCTTCTACCTCTCGATCAGTGTCTCGTCGACCTGCATGCCAAAATGTCTGCCGGCCTTTTCAATATGGCCCAGCACTTTATCGCCCGGCTTCAAACTCGTTATCGAGATGGGCTTACCATCCGGCGAAACCAATCTAATCGTCTCTGCATTTTGCATGACCAGGGTTATCGGCTGGCCTTCCGACTCAGCCTCGACAAGTATCATTGGCCTTTTTTCGATCTTGTTTCTGCCAAGATACGCGGTTTGGCTTGTGCCCTTAAAATCCACCAGCATTACCTCGTCGCCCGCTTTCAAATCTGCTAAGTACTTTGTCTTTCCGCCCGGCGTCAAGGTATATGCGTGCACGGCGCCGGCATTGACGCGGAAAGGCCGAGATGCCACGTAAGGATTATCTATGGATTCAGAATGCACTAAGAAGAACCCTGCAGCCGTATTGCCCACGAGCATCCCTTCGCCCACAGCCATTTGTGTGCAGGTGTCAAGGCAGGCCCGGTCGCCCATGCCGAGCTGTTTCGTGGCTGTAATCGTGGCTGTTGTCAGAGCGACCTTTTCGCTTACACCGTGAATGATTTCAGCGGTCTTTTTGATCTCGTTTACATCGGTAGTGTTCAGCACGACGCCGTCTACGCCTTTTTCGAGTATCTCCACCATGAGCTTAGCTTGTTCGCTGTTCTCAACCTGCACGATGATGTTCTTTTGTCGCCGGGCCAGCAGGTTCTCAATCGGGATAATCGTCCAGTCGAGCATGTGGAGCACGACGATTTTGTCGCTCGGCACAGCCGCAGCCTTGTCTTCATCGGCCTTGCCGGCTATATCAACGAATTCGACATCTACGCCGGGCTTTATATCACCGTTTTTTTCGACCGTTTTGATCTTGCCGAACTGCCGAACGGTCTCGCTTTTGCCATCCGGCAGCACAACCGCCTCAGCCCCACTCTCAAGCGCAGCTATGGCGATTTCCTTTTTGTACGGAACAACATTTACCCATAATTTCTTCATCTGAATTATCTCCCAAATTCAGCCTGTCAAGCCAAGGTTGCTGACGACTGAGCCGAAGAGCCCGGCTTTACTGACACCGTAACGCCTGAGAATCGGTAGTATCGATTTTCTTATGTGTTGGACGCTCGCGTTCACACTGTTGCTCCTAAGCAAGATTGTAAGGCCTTTTCTGCCAAGATTTAACCGCGATTAGCACAGGCTGTCAAGAGAATTGCACGAACCAGGTTGTTCGCTCAATATCCCAGAATTCTGCCTGATATTCCTTGATGCTTTGCGGCCAGTGAGATATAATTCAGAGCGAAAATTGCGGTAATCAACTGCGGGCAGCGGATTCACTGACGTAGATCGGGTCTGATTGTCACGGAGTCTCGGCGTGGGTAAAAGATGTGGGCAGCCTATGACTTAGACCAGAGCAGGTTTGAATGTTAGCGATCAATTTCAATTTAGCTTCTTACACGGCTGTCAGTATAGGTCCGTCGGTGACCGCGATAGGACACATTGGACCGGACGCAGATCGGCAACCACCCCGCCCTCCAAGTGACCTAGTCGTCCCCTGGCAGAGGCCGACAGAAAACCCGGATGTGTTCGCGCTGCTGACCTGGCACACAGGGCTATCTAAGTTTGCCGGCCGAAAGTCCGACATGGACGATCTGGAGCGCTGGGCCACAACCGAGCATCCATTCTCGCTCAAGTTTGTGACCGGTGAGGGTGGGGTGTTTGCACCGGTGGCACGGGGAGCCCATGCCAATTTGGAGAAACTCCCTCCAGGCAGGCCTGGAGGCTAAATAATTTTTGATTATGTCGACGACAATTGGATATATGTTGACTTGGACAACATGCGGTAGTTGGTTGCAGGGACACGAACGTGGTTGCGTAAAAGAGAATCAAATACTTGCTGGTGATGAAAAACTTGTTGATTTCCGCTACCCAGTTTCGTGGGCACAGGCTGGGCGGGAATGACAGTTGAGGAGGGACCCGCGCAATAAATTGCGCGGCTATCCTTTCATCAGGACAGGCCGAAGAGTGGCGGGCAAAGCTGCCTGAT
Source organism: Planctomycetota bacterium (assembly GCA_030641115.1). Lineage (GTDB taxonomy): Bacteria > Planctomycetota > Phycisphaerae > Sedimentisphaerales > Anaerobacaceae > DAOWID01. The sequence goes on from DAOWID010000030.1 coordinate 3,259, forward strand.
AACCAAGCCAAAGAGCGTTAGCCTGCTTTTTGTTGTGTCCGCTGTTGGATAATTACGAGGTCATGTGGTAGCTGAATTCAAGCACTTTCGGCTCAACCAGCTTTCGGTAATCATCCATGTTCATGCGAACCGCTTTTTCGTGCGAGCCGGCCTGGAACATGATATGGTCGTCCTTCTCCAGAGCCTTATCCATAACGGTGGGCAGATCGTATAGATTGCCGAAAGGTGGCTCCGCTCCCAGCTCACAATCGGGGAACATCTTGCCGATATCATTTTCCTTGACCAACTCAACTGATTTCGCGCCCAATTGACTCTTCAGCGTACGCAGGTCCATTTTGTAGCATGCTGATAGAACACACATCACGTACTTATCGTCAGCCTTGACGATGACCGGTTTAGCCACAAATTTGCCCGGCTCGTGCTCCTCTGCTGCCATGTGCTGCGAGGTAAAGGCCGGCGGGTGCTTGGTAACCTCGTACTTCACGCCCGACTTGTCCAAGAATTCTATAACTCGCATCCTTGCACCTCCAATAAACTGCCGAAAATCATCCAGACACAGTTTCGTATATGATTGTTTTTATCGGCGAAAAGCTACGGTGTCAATTGTCTTCGAAAAGTGACGGATTTTTGCTCATTTTCGTAAAAAACAAGGCTTCTGCAAAATTGCAGGTTAGGCATACTTTGACAAGAAAAAAACGTTTTTTGGTTTTTCTTGTTAACCCGTAAGTTGTTCTTTAACAAATAGTTAAGCGTTTATCTAAGAAAATCAAACAACGGATTTTCTTAAATAGTATCTGTTGCGGAAACAGTATTTGTCATTCCTGCGAAAGCAGGAATCCAGCTTTTTCGGCGTAGACCCCTGCTTTCGCAGGGG
>DAOWID010000408.1 GCA_030641115.1 Planctomycetota bacterium
CAAGTTGCGCGCAGGAGTGAGACAACCTATCGCCGGTAGCTCCGGCAACGAGTGGCAGCTTAAAGTCCATCCGGAACTATACGTACCCCAGAGATGTCATACTTGATTTGCAGCAAGCCTGATTGGTATGGTGTCCCTGGAATTTGTTAAATCACTCCCGGAAATGGCAGCTCATCATTTGGCTTATATGAATGTAAGGTTTCTTTCTCTAGCAAAAAGATCCACAGGTTAGTGACTTCTCTAAGTGCACGAGGTAGTCTCTCTTGAAAATTGTATGCCCACAAATAGTCATTTGCTAGAGCAAGACCTAGACGTGTAGAGGAATCATCAAAGTATGACATGACGCTTGCCACAGCTCGGTCAAAATTGTTCCTGTGAGTTTGTGACTTTCCCCTCCCATACCTTTACACTCTATACGCCAGATGCCTTCTTGAGAGCGAGCAACGATATCCGGCCCCTTAGCTTTGAACGAAATTGTCTCCACTTTTTCGCCCATAAGTGCTTCCCTAATCTTCCCCTTTTGATAATCAATTGATGGTAATCCATGACCTACGGCGATAGACATTGCTTCTATAGTCCAGCCGTTTCGCAGGAGCCATAGTGCCGTCGCAATCAGCACGTTCAGTTCAGAAGATAACGTTACCACTTTATAGTCTCTTTCCATTGTTAAATAATGTCTCTATGAGATAAATAGGCCTTCATCAAGTGCTTAAAAAGCCTACCGTGGTTGGGCACCTTCAAATGAAGCAACTCGTGAACAATGGCTTCGGCGCGGAAACGGGCGGGCTGATTCAGGAGCTCGGTATTAAAGGTAAGGCGGCCGTTGCTGGAGCAACTTGCCCATTTATTCTTCATAAGACGAAGGCGGATTTCCTTGGGTGCTACGCCTATCCGTTTAGCCCAGGCCATGACCTCGGACTTAAAGATTCGTGCCGGCACGATATCTTCCAGAGGCTGCAATACTTGCGTTCGTCTAGTACTCAAATCCCCTTCTCCTGATTACAGACATAATCCTTTTGACGACCCGCGGTACTTCTTTAGCCGGCATCTTGCCTTCGAGCAGTTGGTAGAGTTTTCGCCGCACTGGACGGGCCTGCTTATCGCTGGACTTCCAATGCGGATACATCTGCAGGCTTGCTGCCATATCAGCGGCGATTTTGTCGGCGTCACCTGAAAGAACGTCTTGCTGCTTGAGTAACCACATGATGGCGAATGGTTCCCCTGTTATCCCTCGCTGTGCCTGCTCTTTCTCCGCTTCATTTATTTGCAGGATTAGTTCTTTCAGTCGCTTCAATGCCTCTTGAGTAGAAATCTGGCGCTGCTTGAAAGTTTCAACAACCCCTTCAGCGAGCTCGCCGATGGAAAAGAGATAGGGTGCCGTGGCAGCTTCCCTCTGCATTTTGCGGTCAATACTTTTCACCAGGTTAAATATCTTTACCGTACTGGACTGCTTGCTCTTGGTTATCTTGCTTAGCGTTTCTGGTGTGATTTCATAAATTTCCATTGTTCCATGAATTGCACCCGCTTTGGTATATTCTTGCACCAGGCGAGCAGTCTTGCGAGCAAGTTCCCTATCCACAAGTTCAGAGCCTTCATAAGCGGCGCGCAGCAGCGCATACATATCGGCTAAACGCTCGTAGTCAATTATGAATTCGCGCAAGAAGGCGTCCGGAGATATGATTTCATACAGGTCTTCGAGCTCGAGGAAGAAGCCGTAGAATGATTGGCGTTTCTCTTCATCCCGAAATGTCTCCAGCACCGCTTCGGCAGCTTTATCTCCTACCTTGCCAGCAGCCAGAGTCAGATACCGTATCCGCCCTTCAGCCATCATATCTCGGAATCGAGCCTTTAATATGTCCAACCCCTCGATCACACTCTGGACATCCTTAGAGTCGAAGGCGAGAGCCTTTTCCAGGTTCTCGAAGATACCGACGAAGTCGAGGACAAAGCCGCCGGGCTTGTGCTTGCCGTTCTCATCTTCGTAGGGACGGTTAACCCGAGCAATGGCCTGCAGCAGGACGTGGTCACGCATGGGCTTGTCCAGATACATGCAGTACAAGACGGGAGCATCATAGCCAGTGAGAAGTTTCTCGGTAACAATAAGAATCTTCGGCAACTCGTCCGGCTTGATAAACGTTTTACGGATTTTCTTTTCTTCCTCATCGCTTAAGTGGTGGCGAACCAGCTCAGGGGGGTCGTTGTGGCCGGGGCTTATCACCACTTTTGAATATTCAACAGGCAGATGCTTATTCAGGGCCTCCTTGAGCAGGCAGCAGGCCTCGCGGTCTACCCCAACAATGAAGGCTTTGTAGCCCAGAGGTTCCACCGTTTCCTTGAAGTTCCTGGCGATATACTGGGCAACTCGCTGGACCCGGTCGCGATTCTTGAGCATGTTTTTCAGAGTGACTGCTTTGTCCAGTACCCGGTTCAGGTCCTCAATATCGCTGACGCCCTCCGCCTCTGCCAGGTCAAGGAATTCCTTCTCCAACAATTCGCGGTCAACTCTTAGCTCATTGGGCGCTAGGGCATAATAGAGCGGCACGGTAGTGCCGTCCTCTATGGACTCAGCTATAGAATACTTGTCGAGATAGCCTTGAGGGTCATCCGCGCCGAAGACCTTGAAGGTGCCCTTACCATAAGCGGTTTTGTCAATAGGGGTTCCGGTGAAGCCCAGATAGGTGGCTTTGGGAAGAGCGCCCATGAGGTAGTTACCTAGGTCGCCGCCGGTGCTGCGGTGTGCTTCGTCAACAAGCACAAATATATTGGGGCGAGTGTTGATATTGGCCGGGATATCGTCAAACTTGTGTATCATGGAGACGATAATTCCCCGGACATCGTTCCCTAGAAGCTCTTTCAGCCTCTCCTTGCTGGTGGCAACCTCCACGCTCCCCAGCCCAACCGACGCCAGGTTGCCAAATAGCTGAGCCTCCAGTTCGGTGCGGTCAACCAGCATCAGCACGGTAGGATTATTAAAGATAGGCTCTTCGATAAGTCGCTTGGCGATGGTAATCATGGTGTAGGTCTTACCGGAGCCCTGCGTGTGCCAAATCAACCCCCGCCTTTTCTGCGGGTCATGGGCTCGAACTAAAGCACGCTCTACCGCCCGCATCTGGTGAGGACGAAGCACCACCTTCTGTAACTCATCGTCTTTACGGGTGAAAAGTATGAAGTCGCGTAGCACCCGCAGAACTCGCTCCGGGGCGACAAATGTCTTGACAAGTGTCTCGAAGTCTTTGTCGGCAATCTCATCCTTCCAGTTGAACAGGTTTTTGTGAGAGAGATTCCATGTAGCGCCGTAGAAGTAGCGGACAAGGTGGGTTAGCCCGAACACCTGCATTAGAGAAAGGAGCTCGGGTCCTTCATGGTGATAGCGGCGTACCTGGTCAAGCCCCTCGGCGATACCCTCCAGCTTGGTGGCGGCTTTAGTCTCAACGAGAATTATGGGAATGCCGTTAATAAGAAATACCACATCCGGACGGATGGTATACACGCCATTCGTAAAGCTGAATTCCTCAGTAACGTGGAAGACATTACGTTTTGAGTTATCAAAATCAATCAGGCACAGATTACGCTCACGCCTTTGTGCATCTACAAATACCGTCCTCAGCCCCTTGAGATGCTCCCAGGCCTGGAGGTTGCCCTGGATGGTGGGTGGCAGTCGGACCAGGCGGCTGGCAATCTCCTCGGCTTTCAAGTGGTCAACGATGCCAGGGTTGAGGCTCTGGGCTTTCTGGATGAACGTATCCCACAGGATGGGGCTGGTCTCAGCACGTCGTAGACGCAAGGCATTGTCGGGCGATAGATATGTCCAGCCTGCCTCCATAGCGTAGCGGACGAGCGGATTCTGAACTATATTACGTTCACTCCGGAGGCTCATGCTGCGGTAGCCTCCGAGTCTCTGACCCTCACTTTCCCAGTCATCAATTGATGCAGCATCGTCTTGAACAAAGCCTGAAGCGATGGCTTGCGGTTTTCCTCTGCCTCAATCTTCTTATCCACGCTGGAGAGCATACGGGCGATTTCGCGCTGTTCCTGCGTCGATGGAACTGGGACTATAGCAGAGTGCACGAAGTTTCTGTTGAGAGTCGGGACGCTCACCCCTGTGGCGTACTTATGAAAATCCACTAAGTGAAGTAAGTAGTAAATGAATTTCGGATTGTTTCCATGGAAATCCTTGACGTAAAGGCCGGTATTATGTGGCCAATAGTCCTCTTCGACATATGTCAGATTGCCTATCGAGCCGCTCCGCCCGGTGACTACTCCTGGACCAGAGCACACAAATTCATTATGGTATCCCATCACGCCGCTCGAACCGACTATCGGATATTGTCCAGAGATTTGATCCTGCTTTGGTAAATCCTTGCCCCTCTGCAACGTCGCTATGTCAAGTAGACGCTTAACCTCCCAGTGCTGCGGCACCGGCCCGATTTCTGTGTCCTTTAGAGGCACTTGCTCCGCTTCGGCAACAGACACCGGGCCATAGGTGAAGAGGTGATGCATGAGGGAGTTCTTGAGCTCTTTGGCGGCGGCGATGATTTTATCCTGCGCTTCAATAGCCTTCCGAATAGTGGAAAGCACCCGCGCGATTGCCTTCTGCTCGCGGAGTGGGGGGAGGGGGATCATGAAGCTGGTAACAGCCGCCTTATTTATTTCCTTAAAGGTTGTGCCTGCTCCCTTGCTTTCCAGCAATTCCTTTGAAAAGACCAGCCGATAAAACAGGTATTGACCTTCGGAATCTTGATTAGCCCTTATTGATGCCAGCCCTCTGCCTATGCAACAGCGTTCTGTTGCTATGTTTACATCGCCAATTGGAGCTCTTACGCTTAGAAGAACGTCATACCTTTCAGCGATTCTCGCAGGGGCAGAACACCACTTTCTAGTTGTTGGGTATATGTCTCCAAAATCTGCTTTACCCTGAAAGAATGGTAAACCAATACTTTCCGCATTATAGGTACTAGACGGAGGTGATTGCCCCATGATTATATCAGCAGCATTTTCTAGTCTCACGGCTTTCCATTCCTCAGGCAGTGGCCCCAGGTCAGTCATCTTGAAGCCTTCAGGTATGTAATTGTTCTGGCTGCTCATTTGTCTTAATATCGAGTCCCAGCTTGCTCAATGTCCCTCTCAGTTCCTTGTCCACCGCCTGTCGCTCCTCTTCAGCTTCAGAGAGTAGCACCACCGCTTCATCCACCGGCAAGACCTCCTCTCTGTTGTTGGTGGCTACATACCGTGAGGGACTGAGATTACAGTCGTTGCGCACGGCTTCGTCAATCTTGGTAATCTTGCTCAGGCCTTCTGTCTCCCGCCAGTTCAGATATGCGTCTGCAACCCGCTTGATATTCTCCTCTCCCAAGTAGTTCTTGGGGCGTCCCTTGAGGAACTCGGGGGAGGCGTTAATCAACAGGATTTCATTCGGGTGTTTCTTAGCCTTGTTTAATACCATGATAATACCCGGGGCTGTGGTGTTATAAAACATATTCTCGGGCAAGAGGAGAACGGCCTCAATAAAGTCACGCTCCACAAACGCCTTGCGGATATCCCTCTCACGATTGGAGCCCTGGTTGCCGCTGCCTCGTGAGACGGCGCCAGTGTCTATCACCACCGCCATCTTGCCCCGCTCGTTAAGCGAGGCAAACATGTGCTGCGCCCAACCCCAATCAGCGCTGCTGGCAGGTGGGATGCCATGCCCAAAGCGTCCATAGGTATCATGTTCATAGGTAGTGATAGCAAACTTCTGATTCCACATCGGATTAGCCGTAACTTTGTTGAAACGTCTCAGCGAGCCGTCCAGGTTGGTAAAGGCGGGGCGGTTCATGGTGTCCCCAATGGCTATCTCAGCCTCCATGTCATAGATAAAAGCGTTCATCCGCGCCATAGCAAACGTGGCAGGATTGATCTCCTGCCCGTAAAAGCGGAGAGGAGCGACGTTTGTAGCCTCTCCGTATTTTTCCTTGAACCGCAAGAAAGACTTCACCAGAAGGCCGCCGGAGCCGCAGGCAGGGTCATAGATTTCATCGCCCGGCTCAGGGTCAAGGATGTGAGCCATGAGAATAGCCACCTCACGGGGTGTATAGAACTCACCAGCGCTCTGTCCCTGCCCCTCGGCGAACTTCCGCAAAAGATACTCATAAGCCCGCCCTAATATGTCAGGCTCGACATCTTGCAAACCCAAGCGGTATTGAGATAGCCTCTGAATCAGTGCCCGAAGGCGGTCATCGCTCAGGATGCGCTGGCCGGCGGCAGTCTCATTGAAATCTCTGACATCAATGACCCCACTCAGTCTGGAGTTTTCCCTCGCCACTGCGCGCACAGCATCAGTTAGATATTCACCCAGATTGGTTGTTTGCCGGGCGATATTGGGCCAGCGGGCGTTACTTGGAATGTAGAATCGCACCAGACTGTGGTCAGCATCCACATACTTAGCAGTGCTCCCTAGCTGTTGCAATTCATCCTCAAAGACATCAGATAGGCGCTTCAGAAAGACGAGAGGAAGGATATAGTCCTTAAATTTTGGGGCGTCTATTGGCCCCCGAATCACACACGCCGCTTCCCACAGCCAGTTTTCCAGCGTGCC
>DAOWID010000049.1 GCA_030641115.1 Planctomycetota bacterium
AAGGCCGTGGCAATCTAAATCGTTACATTTTAGATTGCTTCGTCGCAAAACTCCTCGCAATGACCCCAAGAACGCAACTTATACGCTGTGAACGGTTACCATTTTAGATTGCTTCGTCGCAAAACTCCTCGCAATGACCCCAGCAACGCAACTTATACGCCGTGAACGGTTACAGTTTTTGCTTTTTTCCCAAGTAGGGTGGCGACGTATAAAGCCTTAGGTGGCATGAAGTTAGGCAACTTGGCCAACTACGTTTATAGCCGATTGTCGCTTGTGCGTCATAATGTGAAGAATTTGTGCGGTATCTTCGACATTAGGTACGATTTGTCCGCCTGCAATTTTATCGACCATTATATCTAAAGCACGTAAAGCAATTGCCCGAAATTAGGTTAGAGCACTGTTTTTTGCGGTTTAAGTATGGAGAGACAAATGCGCAAGACTAAGTACTTTCTGGTATTGTCGGCATTGGTCTGCTGTTCTTTGTCAGCTTGGGCTCAGAGATTGGCCCCGGAACGACCAATCGGCTCACCGGTCTCCGCAGGCGCGGCGATTAAGACCAAGCCGCTCATTTCACCGTCGGTTGGCCAGAGATTCTATGAAATCGCGTATGAGCTGGCCAATTCCGAAGATATTACCGGCCCACAAGCTGAACAGGCGATTGTATTCTTGACTGCGGCCTGGACTGTGGACGAGGCCGCTGACTACGCTGCACCCTTGCTGATCAAGCTTGCCGCCAGATATGGGCAGCGGGACTATTCGCAGCAGGTGTATCGTTGGCTTGTAGATTATCTGGACGAATCAGCGGACGTTGAAGTGGCAAAGGAGGCAGTTAGGTATTTGCTTGAGCGGCTGGACTCCAGTGAGGAGCGGGAAAGACTTCTCGCACAGACATTGGCGAAGCTGGGCGGCAAGAACGATGCCCTCGACTCTGAATTAGCTACTTTGCTTGGCTTGCTGAGGGCTGAAAAGGGTGACGTCAAAGCCGCGCAACTTTACCTTGCGCGGGCCTATGACAAGAACAAGTACAACAAATTGGCCTTTGCGAAGTTAGCTGAGCTTGTGCCCGAACGAATCGGGCCGGCAACCTATCTCGAACATTTGAGGCTGGTGTTACGCGAAAATCCCATGGATATCCAGGCAGCCCTGAACTTTGCGCAATACGCTGAGCGACTGCAGGTTTACGAGACAGCGGCGGCCGCCTATGCATACTGCGCGGAGCTGTTCGCCTATCTTTACCCGGCTGAACACCTACCGCCGCACATCTATTTGCCCTGGGTAATCAGCAACTACAATACCGAACGAAATCAGCACAGATGCCTGCAAATCGCCGAAAGTATCCGCAAGACTGGCCGTTTTGATATCCTGCTGGAAGCCCTTGCTGGCAAAGCAGCGGAGAAAATCGGCAAAGCCGAAGAGGCAAGCCGGATATTCCAGGCTGCTGAACAGAAAGCACAGGAGCTGCTCAAGCAGGGCCCCAAACCTGCAATAGTGCCGGCCCAACCCACAGATGAGAACCGTCCTGAGCAAGTTGGTGCCAAGCAGTTCGCCTGGTTCTATTGTTTTGCCTCCCCGGATCCGGCCAAGGCCCTGGATTGGGCTAATAAGGCCTACTCAACCGACCCAAATTCCGTTATGGCAGCCGGTATCCTGGCATACGCGCTCGTGATGAATCAGCAGTTAGAGTGGGCCAAGCCGCTCATCGAAAGTTATGAGCATAACCAGATTGCAGAATTGACGCTGGCCCAAATTCAGTTGGCTGAAGGAGATAAAGATTCCGCAATTGAGACCCTCAAGTCTACAATTGCCAAGGACGCCGCGTCATTGGCGGCAGAACGTGCCAGGCAGATTCTGACTGAGCAGGGCGGAGAGTACATCTCGCCAATTGATCCCGATCTCGTTTTGATTGTGCTGAAGAGGAATTTAGGCGAAAAACTCATTCCGGAGTTTAGTAGCCCCGACAAAATGATCTCAGTTCAGTTTAGTGTTCGCGGCAATGAGTTTTCTTATGGCAGCAAGTTGGATGGTGCTGTTGCAATCACGAATAGTTCTGCTGAGCCTCTTGTGGTAAGTGATGACGGTCTATTTAGGGGTAACATCAGGATCGATGCCAATATTACCGGCGACCTCAACAAGAAGATACCGAAATTGGTGTCTCGTAAGATTCGCACCGCTTTACATATTGAGCCGAATCAGAACCTCGTTATCCCTCTAAGGCTCGTCACGGGCGAACTTAGGCAGACACTGCTCGCCCATCCCCAGGCGTCTCTGGACATAGAATTCACGCTCTATCTCGACCCGGTGGCCACCGACGAGGGCGAGGTGAGTAACAGATTGGTTGACATAAAGCCGGCCAAAGTCATCGTGAGGCGTCCGGGTGTCGAACTGACTGAGAAGTATCTGAGAAATCGATTTAACTCGATCGCAACTGGCCGGATCGGCCAAAAGGTCAAAACCGCGCAGCTTTTTGTCGGCCTTTTGAAGGAGCAGTATGCCATGGCCGAACATGGGGTACTCTACAGGTTTAAGTATGCCGACTGGATGCCGGCTTTGTTGAAGTCCGCAATGGTACTTAAGGCCGGACTATTGCTCAATCCTGCCGACAGCGAGTGGCCGGTCAAAGTCCACACTATGGCCGAGATGATATCTTTGCCGTTGGATCACGAGCTAACAGGTGCAGTGGCAAGGAATCTGAATAGTGCTGACTGGCCGGTTCGTATGATGGCTGTGTATCTACTGGCCAAATGCCCTGACGGTGAATTCGGCAAGGTGCTGGACTGGGCGGCTGAATATGATTCAAGCAAGCTCGTGCGCGATATGGCGGCAGCATTGCGTGCTGCCGGCCCGGAAACGCCACAGCCAGAACCGGCAAATCTGCCGGTGCCGGATGAACCGGATAAGGCCGTCACCGGTTTGTAGAAAACCATAGAATCGCCACCCGCCGGTGGTCCGCTTCCGCTCGAATTCCGCAAAATTTATCTTGTAATATCACCGCAATTCTGTAAGATTCCGTACTTTTCTGGTAAATTCTTAGTTGCGTTTTTGAAAGGGTTGCGCAAATGCCGGTTGAAGTAGATCAGGAAAAGTGCACTGGCTGTGAGTCCTGCGTAGAAGAGTGCCCCAGCGAGGCCATAAGCATAGTTGATGCCAAGGCGGTCGTTGATGCTGACGCTTGCGTCGAATGTGGAGTCTGTGTTGATGCCTGTCCGGAGGAAGCGATAAGTATGGAGTAAATATGGCTGGCCCCATCGTCTAGGCAGGTCTAGGACACCGGGTTTTCAACCCGGCAACAGGGGTTCGAATCCCCTTGGGGCTATTTTGTGCTGGAAGCAAAAAGTAGAGCAGGTGAACAGGAGAAAATAGATAGTAGAGCAGAAAATCTAAAATGTTCACCTGCGGTCTCCTGCTCAACTGTTCTACTTTCGTGATTCGTTGTTTGTATCTCGTCGCTCGATTCGTTAACGACTATTTTTTGCCACAGATAGACACTGGATTACACTGTTTTATTTGTCTCTACGCAGAAATGTTTTTAGATTTGTCATTGGTTTTTTAAGCTTATTCCATAAAACTCTCCAGTATATTTCTAATCCCCATAAATCAAATTTATCTCCAATTATTTTATCAGCATTCTTCCCTGTTTCCTCTGGTTTTTCGTTCGGTAAATCTGCCTTGCCGCTGGCAAGGTCGGCTTGTTTGTCGGTTTCTTTTCCATACCCCGCTTTGCCGCCGCTGGCCTCTGTCGGCTTTGATTCTGCCTGCTTGCCGACAAGGTCGGCCTTTTGTAGGTTTTGTATCGACGCAAGCGCTGCATCGAGCATAATCGGTATTTCTTTTGCTGCTTTTTCTATATTCTCAGGGGCATAGCTATTCCTCCAAAGCACCCCATTTAGCCATTTCCAAATGTTCTGCGTTGCCCAGGATTGAAAGCTGGTAAGGTTAGGCCCTTTTGGCGTAAAATATATTGGCTCTTGTTGCGAATTTTGTAAAACGTTATCGTGGACAATCGCAAGAAGCACACAAGAGCGCATAAACTGTTCTTCAACATTCGGCCCTCTCGATGTTTTTCTGGTAGTGGTAAAAGGGTAAAACCACTCTGTTATGTCCGGCAGGTCTTC
>DAOWID010000431.1 GCA_030641115.1 Planctomycetota bacterium
TCATCCTGAGCGCAGCGAAGGATATGGCTAAAGAAGTAAGAAAAACCAACGCTGCGGGATGCAAACACGATTAGCTGGCCAGATTCTTCGCTCCGCCGCGCTTCGCTCAGAATGACAAAATGGACTTCTCATACACTTTCTAAGAGCCGCGCACAAGCGGTAATGAGCTGCCCACCGCCAACACTGATGGCCTCGTTTTTTGCAAAATTGCCCTTCCCGTCGTTTTCAAAGTAAAGGTCGGGCCCCGCACATCCGAGCCAGAGATCAAGGTTCCCATCATTGTCCACATCGCCGAAGCAAGGCGAAATGCCCCGCTGCGCCAAAGTTGCATCACGCAGAAACCCACCAGCACCATCGTTAAGCCACAGTGACGTGCTTCCATCTGGATTGAGCCCAGCAATACAAAGATCGATATCGCCGTCGCCATCAACGTCACCGGCAGCAAGGCCCGGCAGGGTTACGCTGCCGCCAGGGTATTTCCACTCTGAGGCTTCGGCATCTATCGGTCTTATTTCGGGAGAAAAAAGGATACGTACGGAAGGTGCAGTCTTGACCGGTGACAGTGGAAGATTGTCTGCGCCGAGCGCCAAATAGTACTTTCCCACCGTCCCGTACACCTTGAGAACTGCAAAAGTGCCACCCGTGAGCTCGGCCTCCTTAAGCTGCTTGAAGCGTGCAAAAAGGGCACTTGCCTTGTCGCGTTGTTTGGTACGCTGGTACTGGCTCGCGAGACGGTACACAGCGGAGATAAAGCCTGGATCGCGTGCAATAATCTTTTCGAGCATTCGTGTGCCTTCTTTATTCCGGCCAAGGTTTAGAAGGACCTCTGCGTATTTGTACGCAGCATGAGTATCCGCACTATCGGTCTGATGCACCGCCGCAAAGCATTCCAGTCCGGCACCACGTCCAACACTGCCTCAAAGGCCTTCGCCGCTTCAGTATACTTGTACTGTTCAAGAAGAGCTGCGCCCTGGTTGAACTCTGCCAGCGCCTTGCGCACGGAGGCAGATATAACTGCCTTTTCGTCTTTCGCAGATAGAGCCTGCTTACTGTTGCTCTGTTGCTCGGTTCGGGCACCACAGCCTACAAGCATGACCGCCACAAGGAGCAAGCATCCGATTTTTCGCATACCCTGCGTTACCACATTCTTTTGCATGGAAAACCTCCACTCTTCACAGCGCAAAATCCAAGAGTCTTCGCATATATAATACTCCCGGTTTTTCGGACCAGTGGATAATCGCAGGAAGTTTTTTTCTCTCGTCCATAGGTCGCCTTCGCAAATGTAAATCCTTCTTGCTTGAAACCAGAATGAACCCGGTTATAATGTTTCATTGTGTCTCGGAGGATATTTGTTGTGCTCCGAATACGAGCGACGAGTGACGAACATGAGAATCCCACTGACCAGAATCCAAAAGCTCATCGGCGAGAGGATGTTAAAATCGAAGCTGAGCAAGCCTTGTTTTTACATCGAGTCAAAAGCGGACGTGACCGAACTGATGGCTCTTAGACTAAAGCTCAGCAAATCATTGGGAGTCAAAATCACAAGTAATGCGTTTTTCATCCGCGCGCTTGCGTTGGCTGCGAAAAGATACCCTCTTATGTTAGGTCGGCTTGAGAATGGTGACTCATCCCTCATGGCTGAGGTCGCAGGCAACGAATTGGGATTCACGAGTATCAGGATCGCCGATGCGATTAATGTTGGATTTCCAGTCCACGCACCCCAAGGTCTGGTTGTGCCAGTGGTAAAAGATGCGCACACCAAGACGATGGCCGAAATCGGCCAACTGGAGAAATCACTCACGGAAAAGGCTCGCAGTAACAAATTGACCCTTGAGGAAATGCAGGGCCAAACGATAGGATTGAGCAATCTTGGCGCATACGGTATCGATTCCTTTCGGGGAATCGTGGCGCCGCCGGCCAGCACCATCCTGTGTGTCGGCAATGTAGTCAGGACGGTCGTTCCAGCCAACGGCCCAATAGCAGTCCGCAAAATCACCGGCCTATCTCTGGCGGTTGACCATAGAATCATTAACGGCGTATATGCCGCAGAGTTTCTGAACTTCATTGTTGAGCAATTGCAGAACCCACAACGGCTAATCTGACAGACAAGCTGGCTAGATGAAGCTTTTGCGCCAGCCGATCCCATTGAACAAGAGTTGCCAATACAAATAGCTAACCTCCCCTATTCTTTCCCCTTTTGTCGCCACAGATGGCACATCCCTGCTGCCTCGCTCCGCGGGCAAAACGCGGCGACAGGGAGAACCCAGAGAAATGATCGATTCTGGGATTTTTTCTTGCCTTTTTGCAGCACTCCCGACCATAATATCAGTGGCAGAACTGGGATTTGCACTCTTGATCAACTTACGTTTAGCCGTCGCCGGCACGGCGACGAAATGGCGACGGTCAGAGCTTGCTGCGGAATCCAAACGAGATACGTAGATGATACAAAGAGGAAGGCAGAAGATAATCAATGTTTAGCCGCCACACCTGTGGTGCCGGTTCACAAAATACGTTTCATAATATACAACATGCGGGATACGATTCACAGTTTATCCTAAACTTTGTCAGAGCCAGGTACACAATACCAATAAGAACCACCGGCTGCACATGGACGTACAGGCGCGGCGCAGGTAAGCCGCACCGTTACATTAGCAAGATATGATTAGATCACAAGCATACTTAGATACGTGTCTAGACCGTACTCATACGGTACACGTGGAAATATCTCATGCGGGCCCCTTGAGTCAAAGAAATCAAGCGTATGATGCTATTCGGAATCTCACTGAAACTGGTTTTTCATTTACTGCTCGTGAACTGCTACATGCCATTGGCTGTAAAACAGCCGCTATACCAGTCTCAGCACAAGATGACGAACGGTACTACAGGCTTAAGCACTACTGCAGAGTGCTACAATTTATAGGATTGCCGAGCAGTGCCTATTGCCTTAATGTTTATGCCCTAGACCACCTCGACAAGAAACGAGCGGTCTACCGCACGATCTTAGATGAGAAACGTGATAGACGTTTTCTGGAAAGCATAACAGTTGCAGGAGACGAATTCCTTGGAAGATGGTTCGACTCATGGTTGCCAAAGAGATCCACGCGATATAAGAGACTCTATCAGAAACAAAAGGATCTTAGAGCACCATTTCTCTCAAAGAAGCGCTCTGTCTTCCAAGGACTCAGACGCGACTTTTATGAATCTGGGTTCACCACGGAGCCTTTTTCTAAACCATTGCTTGAAAAACGCACGATTCATAAGTATCGGCGCTTTGATGAAGCAGGTGTGTCAGTATTTCCTGACGGCACTGTAATGGTCTTCAGACAAATATGATTGAAAAATCGTGTGGAGGCTACGCACTAATGGCGTCCCGCTCAACTTTATGTTATCTGAGATTTTTGGATCCTTCGACCCTTCGGCTGAAGTCGTCGCTACTCGTTCGTATATCGCATCTCACCAGTTGAAGTCTTGGTGTTCTGTCTCCTGCATTCTGTTTTCTGTTCTCTGTTTTCTCTGTGCTCTCCGTGGCTGATTTGTCTTCGTGCCAATTCGTGTTGATTCGTGGCTAATTATCCTCTCCGGGAAATCTGCGGCACGTTCCGATATTTCCCAAATTTCACTTGACAGACAACTGTTGGCTCTGTATAATATATATCTAACTAAATTGAATAGAATCATAATAGTACTGCGAAAGGAAACAGCAGACAGGACGCAGGAGACAGCAAAATCAGGGCAGAATCTACAGCCAAACTATGATTGAGCATGCCACCCAACTTGCTCTACAACTGTCGAGAATCCTCTACAAATCGGCCCTATTATGCAAAACAAACCCAATTTCCCGGATGCCTTAATGAACTTAACCTCTTTAA
>DAOWID010000283.1 GCA_030641115.1 Planctomycetota bacterium
CAGCCGGGCAGTGGATACACTTGGCTTGGTCAAGCCGGTGCTCTCGGAGAAATCCGGCCCATTTATTGCTTTGCAGAGATTTTTTAACCGATACCGCCCAGCGGGAGAAGTGAATATCGACCTTGAAGTGTCGGGCAACCTTGACCGACTGGGTGCAAGCGAGGTAGCCGGCAAGGTCTATTGTAAAGATGTTTCGATTTGTTACCAAAAGTTCCCTTACGCCGTAGAGCATCTGACTGGGCAGGTCGATTTTACCGAGAATAGTGTGGTTCTGAATAAGTTAGCCGGCAAACACAGTAACGTCGATGTGACTATCGACGGCTGGTCTAAGAACTTCGGGCCAAATCGACAGTACGACATCCAGGTTAGAAGTGACAATATGGTTCTGGATAACGATCTGTATGATGCGTTAACTGCAGGGCAGAAAAAAGTGTGGGCAGCTTTTTCTCCAAGTGGACTTGCAGCGACAGATTACCACGTGAGTCGACAGTCACAAACGGACAAGAAAAGAAGCGTGGTGGTTGATCTATTGGATGCTGAGGCCACATATCGGCATTTTCCTTATCCGTTAAGGAATCTGACCGGGCGGTTGGTTTTAGATCGCCAAAGCGCAAAGATTTCGCAGGTAGTGTCACGGTATGACAGTCGGCGAATAGTCCTGGACGGGACAGTCACTGAGCGCGATACGGAACGGCCGATATATGATATCTCAATCAAGGCGGAAGATATTCCGCTGGATTCAACACTGGCGGAGGCACTGCCTGACAGGCACAAGAATTTCTATAGCAAGTTCGACGTAACCGGCCTGGTCGATGCTCAGGCGAAGGTCTTTACGCCCAAACAGGATTCAGGGCCGACAAGTTTTCTGGCTGATGTCTTTTTCAAAAAGGCTTCATTGAAGCTAAACGAATCACCGCTGGTTATCTCTGATATATTGGGAAAAGCTGTTTTTACACCTGATTTGATGAGTACTACAACCTTAACCGGCCTATATGCTGAGGGTTTAGTGTCACTTGCCGGTGACATACGGCTCGGTGATGAATCTGAAATGTCCCGCTATGAGCTGACAGTGGGTGCGGAGCGAGTCCAGTTGAGCGACGATTTGATCGGATTGTTGCCGAGGCGACTGGAAGAAACGGTGTCGGAGTGGCAGCCGAGGGGGAAAGTAAATCTGAAGGCTGATTTGAAAAGGACCGGCAGTGACAAGCGTCCAGAATATAAGGTAGTTGTGGACTGTCTGGGGAACAGTGTTAACTGGAAGCGATTTGCATATCCCTTGCGAGACGTTTCCGGCAGGTTGACGATAAGGAATAATGCCGTCACGCTCGAAGACATTACCGCGACCGCCGGGGGTGATTTGGCGGGGGCCACTGAGAGCTCGACCGTAAGAGCGAATGGCGAAATTGTCTTTGAGGATGATGCTTTCAGCAAAGGCAGGTTCGAGATTTCGGCGAGTGACGTTGTCCTGGACAAACGATTTGAGGCGGCTTTGCCTGAGAGTATTGCGGCCGTTTACAAGGCGTTGTCGCCAAGTGGCCGATTTGATTTAGATTTGACGAATGTTGCAATCTTTAATGTTGATAACGAAAGATGCGTTGACTTTGCCGGTGCTGCCAAGTTCAAAGGTTCCGGTCTTAACATGTTCGGCGCCAGAGCCGAATTGGATGCGGAGCTGAAAACGAAAGGTCTGTATAAATTAGGTTATGGGCTTGCCGGCGGCAGGATTAGTGTCGCTGGCGCGGGTATTAAGGTCAGAGGCAAGTCGATAACCGGCCTTACAACGGATGTCAATTACGACTCCGGCTTGCAGGGCTGGGTGAGTGAGAAATTAGTTGCTGATTGTTACGGGGGGAAATTGGTGGGTAAGCTGGAGGTCAAGTCCGCCGCAGGCGCAGCAGAAGAGGCTTTGGCATATATGCTGCGGGTGGGCTTTGACGATGTTGACTTGAAGCGATTCGTTATGGGTGGCAGGTCTGGTGAGACAGTTGGGAGCGACTATAGCAGCGGGACAATGAGTGGGTCGCTGAGCGTCGGTGCGCGAGTTGGTGAGGGCACCGGGCGAGTCGGCAGGTGCAGGCTTGCGATAAAGGACATGCGGGTGGGCAAACTCTCACCGTTGGCGAAGTTGCTGTATGTATTGAGTCTGACGGAGCCGAAGGACTTTGCGTTCGAGCGGATGGCTGTTGATTCGTACATTAAGGGCGATAGGGTGTTTTTTGAGACATTCGATTTGGCCGGCAAGGCACTGGCCTTTCGTGGCTCAGGATGGATGGACCTGGAAAGTGAGGACGTGGATGTGATCCTTACTGCTCGGGGCCGGCGATTAGCTGCTGCGGAGCTTTCGCTGCTGCAATCTCTGGCCGAGGGGCTTGGCAGCGCCGTTGTGCGGATGGAGGTTACCGGCAACGCCTACGACCCACACGTGGAAACCAAAGCCCTGCCGCTCATAGAAGATACGCTCGGAATCCTCGGCACACCACGTTAGAAATCTGCCAGCACTTCCTTCGGGTTGGTCATTGCTTCTCTGTGGCTTGTTCGCGCGGCAGCTTTGCCCGCCATTGTTCAGCCTCGCTCATCGAAAATCCTTAACGTATTTTGCGGTGAAAGCCTCATTTGTTTTTTGCTGACGGCACGAGCCGTTTCAATTCACCAAACCAATTGGTCACGACGTTGATCCCGAGAGGTGTGGGTTCTTGTGGTTCCTGGATCATCAGGAACCGCCCATCGGGTGCGACGTCATAACTTCGAGTGACTATGTTACATAGATACCGTCCTTCGAACAATTCCTCAAATTGGGTTACCCTAAAGTCCGGCTCGGTCTCAATAGTCGCGGCTATCATTTTGTCGCCCCAGCGATAGAATAACTCTTTGCCGTCCCGTGACCAGGCGGGTTGCCAACCACCTGTAGTAGAAATCATAGTCTTTGGGCCCGGGCCAGGATACGGCTCGACGTAAACCTCCCAGCGGCCGGACTCATCCGAACTGTAGGCAATCCACCGGCCGTCGGGGGACCAGACGCCCTGTCTTTGATTATGGTTCCTCTGGATGAACGGCCGAAGATGATACTTTTCGTTCTGCTCCAGCAGGACCACGCATATGTCATTGTTCCACCTTGGATGGTTCGGGTCATAGTCATACCTGGTAACAAGCAGTTCCTTACCGTCAGGCGAGCAGCACGTGGCACGCCCCAAAAGTCCTTCGAATGCTGCGAGCAATTCCGGCTCGCCGCTGCCGGTCACATTTTGCCTGAACAGTTGAAACTTCCCAGCTTGGTATGACCGGAACACCACCCAGTTGCCGTCCGGTGTCCAGATTGGGAAACCGCTAATTCCATCGGACGTAAGCGGAATTAGCGTGTTTCGTGTCAAGTCGTATATCCAAACGTCCGCCCTGATGCCAAAGGCCAGCTGCGTCCCATCGGGGGAA
>DAOWID010000350.1 GCA_030641115.1 Planctomycetota bacterium
AGGTTATTACGATATGCACCCAAGTGCATTCTCCCGGAAAGTGGGGGTGTATCAAGCCCTGGTCGATCTGATGGGTCACGCGCATATTGGCGGCAAGACTGTCCTGTACCTGATTGACGGACTGTACTGTGGTATACACCCCGTCGATATGGATAGAGGGCCAAGAAGGTGGAAGTCGCACCCTTTCAATGGGGACTGGACTTCGAGCCTTTTTGCCTCGCAGGACCCAGTGGCTATCGACTCGGTCGGCTTCGATTTCCTGCATGAAGAATATGAGGACCCTGCCCGCAGAAGCGGAGTCGATGACTATCTGCATGAGGCGGCGCTGGCGAGCAATCCGCCTTCAGGGACGTTTTACGACCCCGACCATTCCGGTGATCTCAAGAGGCTGTCGAGTCTTGGGGTACATGAGCATTGGAATAACCCAAAGGATAAGCAATATTCCCGCAACCTGGGAACCGGCAAAGGCATTGAGTTGATCGCGGTTACACCGGCAAGCGACCCAAAAACGAGCATCATTGCACCGGGAGCAAAGGTGAAGAAACTTGCCGGCGGTTTTAAGTTTACAGAAGGCCCGGCAGTTGATGCTGAGGGCAATATCTTCTTCACCGACCAGCCCAACAATCGGATTCACACGTGGTCGGTGGACGGCGAGCCCCTTAGGGGCAAGCTGTCAATCTTCCACAAAAGCCCAGGAAGAGCCAACGGTCTTTACTTTGACAAAAGTGGCAACTTGCTTGCATGCGCGGACCTCAATAACGAGCTGTGGCTGATTGATATGAATGGCAACGTGACAATACTCGTGAAGGGCTACCGCGGCAAGAAACTGAACGGCCCAAATGACCTCTGGATAGATCCAAAAGGCGGAATCTATTTCACCGACCCATTTTACCGCAGGCCCCACTGGAACCGCGGCGCGATGGAACAGGACGGACAGCATGTCTACTATCTGACGCCAAAGCGCGATAGACTGATACGAGTTACCAACGATCTTGTGACGCCCAACGGCATAATAGGTACCTCGGATGGCAGGCTGCTTTACGTCGCTGACCTCGGAGCAAAGAAAACCTATGTGTACAACGTCAACGCAGATGGTACGCTGTCAGACAAGAATCTCTTTTGCTCGATGGGCTCCGACGGGATGACCATTGACAATGAGGGCAACATCTACCTGACAGGCAAAGGTGTGACGGTCTTCAACTCAACCGGTAAAAAAAATGAGCACATTGATGTTCCCGCAGGTTGGACGGCAAATGTCTGCTTCGGCGGCAAGGACAGGCATACGCTATTCATCACGGCTCAAGAGTCACTCTACGCATTGCAGATGCGCGTCAGGGGTATTCGGTAGCAGTATCGTACTGCCCAGGACGCATGTAATTTGTCATTCTGAGCGAAGCGAAGAATCTCATCCTCTCAAACGGCGAAAGTCTTGTGCTAAGGCCAGATGCTTCGCTGTGCTCAGCATGACGGTTTCAAAGGTCAGTGAACTTATTCCGGCTTCGCCGAGGGCTTTATCTGTCTTTGCGTATACCACTTTACCAGAACACAGACCAAACATGTTCATAATTTCCTGTCGAGTTTTCGGTAGCTTATGGCCTCTGCGACGTGCTCGGGCTGGATATTCTCTTGGCCGGCAAGATCGGCAATCGTACGGGAAACCTTGCAAATCTTATCGTGGGCGCGGGCGCTCAGGCCGAATTCAAACATCGCCTGTTTGAGCATTAGTTCGCTGGCAGAGTCAAGCCTGCAGAACTTCTCGATCTGCTTATGGCTCATTCGGGCATTGGTCAGAATCCTGCCGTCACCGAACCTACGTGCCTGGACTTGCCTGGCTCGTACCACGTTCGCCCTTATCGTCGCAGAGTCAAGCTGGCTCGACTTCGAACGCAGCCTTGTGAAACCCACCGCCGGAACGTCAATGTGAATATCAATTCTATCAACCAACGGCCCGGAGACCTTTGAAAGATATCGGCCAATCTGGCCCGGCGTGCACTTACATCTCCTCACAGCACTGCCGAAGTACCCACAGGGGCATGGGTTCATCGCCGCAACAAGCATGAATTGAGCAGGGAACCTGATTGTTTTCTTAGCTCGTGACACGATGACAAAACCATCCTCCAGTGGCTGGCGAATCATTTCAAGAACATGCCGCGGAAACTCAACAAACTCATCGAGAAACAGTATTCCAAAATGAGCCAACGATAATTCTCCGGGGCGAGGCGTTGTCCCGCCGCCGATCAGAGCAGGGCCACTCGCTGAGTGGTGCGGCATCCGCACAGGCCGGATCGCCAACAAGGCCTTGTCTTTATCCAGCAGTCCTACTGCTGAGTACACGCGCGTAGTCTCGAGTGATTCTTCCAAGCTCAGAGAGGGCAGAATGGTCGCCAATCTCTGGGCCAACATCGTCTTTCCCGCTCCGGGCGGACCAATCATCATTATGTTGTGTTCGCCGGCAGCGGCGACGGTGAGTGCACGCTTGACGCTCGCCTGGCCCTTAACGTCTGCAAAATCAACTTCATAGTCGGAGGCCACGTTGAAAAGCTCCTCAACGCTAACGGTAGTAGTCTCGAGCAACAATTGCCCGGAAAGAAAGCCTACCGCCTGAGTGAGCGAGCCGACGCCGAATACCTCTATTCCCTGGACGACCGCAGCTTCTTTAGCGTTGATCGAAGGGACAATCATTCGGCTAAAGCCCTTCTCGGCCGCAGTCATCGCCATACTCAACACGCCGTTGACCGGCCTGACTCTGCCGTCTAAAGCTAATTCGCCCACAATAATATCTCTAATAGACGAAGCGACCAAGGTGCCTTGGCCGATGAGCATACCAAGGGCAATTGGCAAATCGAAAGCGGGGCCGACCTTTTTTACATCGGCGGGTGCCAGATTTATTAGCGATTGAGTTTTGGGGTATTTATAGCCACAGTTGATAATTGCGCTCTTGACTCTTTCGGTGCTTTCCTTCACAGCCGTATCGGGCAGGCCTACGATGATAGACTTCTCGAATCCGCCGCGGGCAACATCGACTTCAACCTCACAGATTATCCCTTCAATCCCTTCAAGTGTAACGCTGTGCAGCCTCGCTAACATGTTTGCCCCTTCTTTATGAGTTCTGCAAAATTGCAGGTTAGGCATATATTATTTAAGTCCGCCGGCGGCGGATTGATTTTCTTAAGTAATCGCTTAACTATTTGTTAAAGAACAACTTACTGTTTAACGAGAAAAAAACAAAAAACGATTTTTTCTTGTCAAAGTATGCCTAACCTGCAATTTTGCAGAAGCCTTTCCCTTCTTTGTGATTAGAGAATGACTCTCTACGAAAGAATATTCAGATGATAACGATTAAGTCAAAAATGATAAAGAGTTTTACGGCAGGCAAAAAATCTCAAGAAAAAATGTTTTTCTCATCGTATTCTCATGCTCCTTTGCTTAGGGTGGTTCTTGATATTGGCCTGACCACGGTGGCAGGCTGCAAAATCACGGGTCTTTTGCATAAGGAGACAGAAAATGAGATCGAGACACTGGAAACTGGTCGCTGTTGTGGTTTTAGTCGGGGTCATGTTGTGTGCGGCGGCATACGTGGCCAAAGCGGCCAAAGCGGACGAATCGGAACGCAAGGTAACAGCGGCGGAGGTCCCACAGGCGGCCTTGGCGGCGCTTAAGAAGCTGGCTCGCCGCGCCGAGATCACCGAGTTTGCGGAGGAGATCGAGTTCGGCCACACGTTC
This sequence comes from Planctomycetota bacterium, assembly GCA_030641115.1. Lineage (GTDB taxonomy): Bacteria > Planctomycetota > Phycisphaerae > Sedimentisphaerales > Anaerobacaceae > DAOWID01. Next base: position 3,724 of record DAOWID010000350.1, read on the forward strand.
TACGAGGGTTCTTGGAAGAGCCGTTCCGGGGCAAACGTGGATGTGCTGGTCACAAAGACGGGCGACTTAGTGGAAATTGAAGAAGAGATACCAGCCAAGAGGGTCCCCAGAGCGGTGCTTAGGGCTGCACGCAAAGCAGCCGGCAAGGATGCCGAGTTGACGTGCGAGAAGAAGACGATGATCCTCTATGAGATTAAGTTCCAGAAAGACGACGCTCGCCACGAGCTGCTTCTGACGCCTGATGGCCGCCGCGTTGAGGAAGAGGTCGAAAAAGGCAAACCGGAGGACGAAGGAGACGAGGATGAGGATGAGGACCCCGATGATGAAGACGGGGACGCCGACGATGAAGACGAGGATGATGAGGACGCCGATGATGAAGACGATGACGTAGACGACGATGACGAAGGCGACGATGACGAAGGCGACGATGATGACGACGCAGACGAGGACGATGAAGACGAGGATGATGAAGACGAGGATGATGAAGACGAGGACGATGAAGACGAGGATGATGAAGACGAGGATGATGAAGACGAGGACGATGAAGACGAGGACGATGAAGACGAGGACGATGAAGACGAGGATGATGAAGACGAGGACGATGAAGACGAGGACGACGAAGACGAGGACGATGAAGACGAAGATGACGAAGACGAGGATGATTAGGAACAACACAAGTAATGACAGACTAAGTCCTCGAAGTTAAAATCTGCACCGCTGGGCTATAAGGCATGATTACTCAGCGGTGCATTTTTCTATTGTGGACATTCAAATGCGTTTGCTGGTTATAGAAGACTATCGGCCTCTACAGCAATCCCTTACAAAGGGTCTGCGCGAGGCCGGCTTTGCTGTGGATACCACACGCGACGGACAGGAAGGTCTGTGGTATGCGACGGGCAATGAGTATGACGTGATCATCCTTGATCTCATGCTTCCAGGCATGCATGGTCTCGAGGTTCTCAAGAAGATAAGAGCTCAAGGCCGAAAATCCCACGTTCTAATCTTGACGGCCAAAGACACAGTAGAAGATCGCGTAGCTGGTTTGGATCTTGGTGCCGATGATTATCTGGTAAAGCCCTTCGCGTTCGAGGAGTTGTTGGCGCGCGTTCGGGCGCTGCTGCGTCGCGGCTATCGCCAGAAGAACCCTCGCATCAAGATCGACGACCTGCGGATTGAGCTGACGACGCAGAGAGTCTGGCGCGGCAGGCAGGAGATTACCCTGACGCCCAGGGAATATGCGCTGTTGGAATACTTAGCCATGCGGGCCGGCCAGACTGTCTCACGCACGGATATCTGGGAGCACGTCTACGAGTTCAAATCCGCCGCATCGAGCAACGTCGTTGACGTGTATATTGGCTATCTGCGAAGAAAAATCGAACGAGCCAATCGACCTCACTTGATTCATACTGTCCGAGGTCGTGGCTATATCTTGGGAGTGAAGGCGTGATGCGATCACTGCGAGCCCGTTTACTCGTCGGCGTAATTGGCGGAATGTTGCTGCTTCTGACGATCTTCAGCCTCACAGTCTACGCGGTGATTTCCAGTGCATTGGTCAATCAATTCGATGTCGCACTGCTCTCCACGGCCCAAATTTTGGCCGGTTCAGTGGAACGGGACGGTGATGAGGTCGACCTCGAGTTCGAAGTGCAGCAAATGCCCGAGTTTAATGACCCGGAGCGTCCGATGTTCTACCAGATCTGGCGACACGATGGGCAGGTTGTGGCACGATCGCCATTATTGGGGACAGATGACCTTACGCGTTTCGAGGGCTCGGTGAACAAGCCCGCTTTCAGAGGATTGCAGAGAAGAAATGGCCGACACGAACGTTCGGTCGGACTCAAATTTCTACCAAGGACTGAAGGCCCCGACCACGAGGTTCAGTCGCAGCCGAACGAAGGCCGGGCTCTCAGCCTTGTGCTGGCTTGTGACGCGAGCGGCTTGTATCGGCAATTGAGCTTGTTACGGAGGCTTTTGCTTCTGACGTCAATCGCGGTGATTGCTCTATCCGCCCTTGTCGCCATTATTGTAGTCCGACGGGGCCTTAATCCTCTGAACTCCATTGCTGCCGAGATTGGGGCCATCACAGAAAGGGACCTCTCAACTCGCATTGGCGATGCCTCCGCTCCCACGGAGATTGTGCCGATCAGAGACAGGCTGAATGATCTTTTATCCAGGCTCCAAGACGCATTCAACAGAGAACGCCGCTTCACCGGTGATGTTGCTCACGAGCTGCGTACCCCGCTTGCAGGGATACGTTCTACGATAGAGGTGGCGCTTACGCGAATTCGCCAGACAGATGAATATTAAGCCGCCCTTTCCGAATGCCTGGCAATAGCCCAGAATATGCAGACAATGGTCAATAATCTGCTGATGCTGGCCCGCCTGGACGCTCGACAAATCAGCTTCCACACCGAGCAGATCCGACTCGCTGAGTTGGTGAATTCCTGCTGGCGGCCATTCTCAGACGAGGCGCTCGAACGTCAAATCACGTTTGACAATCGCATTGACCCAGGAACAACGTGCGAATCGGACCGCCAGAACCTCTCCATCGTTCTGTCGAACGTTCTGGACAACGCTGTAGAATATGCCAATGAAGGAGGGCAAATCTGGACAACAGCTCGCCGTAAAGATAATTCTGTGCAGGTCTCAGTTTTTAATACTGGCTGCCAACTGAACGCCGAGCAAGCCTCACACGTATTTGACTGCTTCTGGCGAGGTGATTCGTCGCGCAAGGACGCAGGTGTTCACTGTGGTTTGGGCTTGGCTTTGGTTGAAAAGATCATCCAAGGATTAGGTGGTTCTGCTTCCGCTGAGGTACAGCCCGGCGGGATATTTACCGTGCGGCTGATCATACCGAATGTGCAAGTGAAGGAGTAGATGGCCAGATCAGGGCATCAGGAGATGAGTGGGTGCCTCCAGGCATAGACGTGAGGAGCAATCGTGCGCAGCGTGACCATGCTTTGCAAATCTTTTTGGCCAAGGTCTCACGATGGTGTTATACGGATCCGAAAAAGTAATTGCGCGCTCGCGAGAAGTCTTTGGAAAACAGTTATGTTACAAATACCGTGTGGCAGCCTCAAAGCCGAAGGCTTTGGGGATGGCTGCGCAGCGGTAAACGACCGTTTGTATAGCGCGAAGACTTTTCCTGATTCGTATTAGACTCAACCCAGATAGGGCTGGACCAGGCAAACTGCTCGTTAGCTTGTACCACACGCAGATAATACCAGTTTACATCTTTGCCTTCGTCTACGTCAGAGACTTCGTAGGACGTCTGATAGTGGTCATGGAAAACTATGCGGTGCAGCATCGCTGATTCCTTGGGGAAATCGCCTGTAAACAGCATCTCGTTGCTTTTAGCCAACTGTTTGAATGTTTGAGAGAGTGACACTCGAGTAGGGGCTTTCAGGGAGACCGTGACTTGTGTGTCTGGCCCGCCTTTTACCTTCAGCACGACCGCCTTGGTAGAATAGTCCTCGAACTGCTGGCGAAGAGCCGTAAAAGATTGCAATCGCAAATGGCGGTCGGACCGTTCGACGATCTTGTCCCGCCGGTTTTCATCAAGTGGGCCGGACTGGAAGCAGGTTTGCACGTCTTCCAACACGCCATTCTTCAACGTGATATGAATGTCCCAGTCACAGATGCGTGTCATATCCAGCGCAGGCCAGGGACCCCAGCCATGTTCGAACCGCAGAATGACCGGCTTGTTCCAACTCCGGGCGGTGGGTACGCGGTCCATGGGAAAATCGCGGTGAAGGACGCGGTTGTTCTTGATGATTTCCACGCGGTCGATCTGGTCCCAGCCGGTGACATTGACGGCCAACTCTCGCCGGCGAGTGTACGGAACTTCCTGCCCCATCAGATGCCCATTCAGCCGGAAGTCCAAGCTGATACGGTCGCCGCTGACCGCATAGGTCCGGCGATTCCGGATGGCATCGAAGATTGCCTCGCGGGTCAATTCGGTTGCGAGCACCGCCGCCAAGCCTTCCCGGTAGCCACCCGGATAGCCAAGATGATCGTCCGTACTTGCAACGACGCCTAAGCGATAATCCTCCGCGAGGAAATGCTGTAGAGTATTCTGGGTCCAGCGTCCACCTTCGGTGTGCCGGACATAGGGCGACGGCGCCCGATCATGCTCGGCATTGCCCCACTCGGAAAAGATCTCGATGACAGGAGAGACCTCAGGGTCCAGCCATTTGAGATTGGTTCCTCTGTGGCCCAGTCGATTGGACGGATGATGGGGGATCAGAATCGCGCGGCGCTGTTTGGCGAACTGCTGGAACTGGCGCAAGTCATCAAAGCGAACGTACTCGCCGTCTACGTATGGGTAGAGAATGTGGTAATCACCGAGACTGGTGGAGTGCCACTCAAAGCCGGTAATAGGAACAAACGTGCCTGGCTTGTCATGCTTGCGCACTATCGCCACGACTTCCGGCCAGCGTTTTTTGGTGACCTCAAACCCGTTGAACCATTTGTTCTCGATGTTGTTTTCGTAGTGGCCGATATCGTGCCAGTAGCCGTGCGGCGTGAAGGCAAAGAAATCCAGATGCTCACGCGCGATTTCAAAAGTCCTGGCAAGTGAACCCTGCGCATAGCCGACACTGTTGTGGTTGTGCAGGTCCCCGAAATAAACACGATAGTCACCAACTCGCTGTTGATCCCGTGACTGTTGGGATACGCCCGGTGACAATGACGAACAGCCCAGCGCCGCCAGCGACAGCGAGCCAGCCGCTGAATCCTTCAAGAACTCTCGCCGTGTTATTGATCGCTTCATCTTCTGATTCTCCTTATCTTTATTGTGCAAATGCATCTTAGCGCCTATTTGGTGTGCCTGCAAGCTATTTCAAAGCCTCGGTCTGAGGGTCGTTAGCGTGCGTGCCGAAATACCTCCAACGCTGCTCAAAAGACAAAGGAACCAATCTTGCGGGGTCAGGCTCTTCCGCTCCATTCAAGATGCAGAAAAGGCTGAAAACGCTTGCAAATTCATGATGCATTTGGTAGTTTAGTGATGTAACGAGGCCAACCATGCGCATAACCAGAACTCCCATAATTGTCGCTTGCGTACTCGTAGTGTCGCTGGGAATTTTCTTTTTCATCAGGATTGTCAAGCGTGGTCCATCCACAACGATCGGGAGCCGTAGAAGTCTTCGAGCGATTATCTTGATGCCGAAGGATCTGCGCCAGTTCCCAGTGGAGAAACACGTCAAGTCAGGCGATTCGTTCATATACCACATATCCGACAGGCGGGATGGGTATCGCCACTGTCGTCTGCAAATTGACACGGCAGAGGGTGACTTGAACGATTGGAAAGATGCCTTTCGCAACTATCTTAAGGCCCGCGGAGAGTTCACCGAGCCCAGAAGGCGTGGTTCGCCGCAGCCAATGCTTTTTCGTTGGAGCAGCGCGGACTCGCATGGTTGGGTCACGTTCAAGGTGCCGGGATCAGCCGGCGAGCTATCCATAAGTTTCGAATTGTATGAGCTTGGACCTGTCCATAGGCTGTTGAGAACGCGCTTCGGCAGATTCCTCGCCCTTCTGCTTGCAAAGATCGGATACCCCCTTGATGCCATAACGCAGGCCACTTGAACCCGTTCAAAGGCTCTCTATTATTCATAATGGATGAGAAGGTTTAAGGACTATTGAGCAGTGGATGAACCCAGCCCAAAGACCGTGCAAGATGTGTAAACTTTAGGCCTACGAGGTCACAAGGTAAATTTTTAGGTTCAATGTTATAAGCCTCTGTCAGCCGATATATAAGTAAGCAAGGTTTGTGGCTCCAAATGGTTCTTTCGGAAGTCTGAGACAATGATTAGAAAAATCCTTCTGATAGCTGCATTAGCTCTTCTGATCACCTTATTTGCCGGCTGCCATACCGTTCAAGGCATAGGCCGTGACATAACATCAGTTGGTTACGTACTCCAGGACGCTGTGGACTGACCGCAGAGGAAAGGCCCACAATCTCGCGGTTCGGCTTGCGTGCGAATGTTATGCAAAAAACAAGTTCGATCTGCACGGCTTTTAGTCTTGGCAAAAAATCCCAGTAACCTGTCTGGCCAAAGTCAATGTAAGTCCCAAAACTGTTTTGTTTTTGGCTTGGTATAGAGACATATCAAAAAGACCCAGGTCATTCCCAAACATTGTCACTGAAAACTCTTGACTTTTGGGAACGAATACGATAAACTTGTATATGTAGATCGTACCTGGGGTGGTCTACATCGGGATGGGGGGTTTTAAGTTTTCCCTCTATTGGGCGTGCAAATCAAATTATTTGGGGGATAAGTGGTATGAAAAGACTAATTGTCCTGTTAGCTGTCTGTTCGAGCTTCATGATTGCCACGAGTGTGATGGCAACTCCTGTATATCCTACGCTGGACACAGTTCTAAGCGATGGAGGTGGCAGCCTGCTCGTTACAGACATGAGTCTTCTGGCTGGAATAACCGAGTGCGGACAGAGCTATGTCCACCTTACAGATTTAACCTCACCGGAAACGGCTGTGGCAACGATCCTGCTTGAAGCAGCAAGCTACGCACAGCAAAACGAATTCGGTATATACAACTACAACGGTGCCGGCGTCGCGCCTTCGGCTTCGGAGATGCTGCTGATTATGCAAGGAGCTGATGCAGTGCCGAGATCAGCCACGATACAGTTTGACCTTGTTGGCGGGATTGCCTGGTACGATCGTAACAGCAACTCGACGCAGGACCCTGGCGAGACAGCCACCGTAGGTAGCACCTTTGGTTTCTACCTGAACAGTCCGGATAGCGACGGCGGCATTTCTGACCCGACCTTCTATACGGATGAGTTGTTGAATCCTGATACTACGGCCGTAGAGCACGGCTTAATTTACGATACAAGGCACGTCACTGGCGCAATAACCGGCGACCCTGATGTTGTGGTAGCCTTTGAAGATTTGTTGGAAGGCCATTCCGACCACGACTACACCGATATGGTCGTTGGCGTCACTGATCTTGCTCCGGTTCCCGAACCAGCTACGGTAACTCTGCTCGGTCTTTGCTCACTGGCTCTTGTGAGAAAGAAACGCAGGGCGTAACGTAGTCACAAACTGCCGACAAGGGGCTGCAGAAGTATTCTTGCAGCCCTTTCTTTTTGCCTGCGAGATCAGCCATTTAGCGGCCCGAGACCGCTCTCAGAGATTTGTGGTTTTGATTTCGCGGTTTTTGTGCTATATTTTACTTAAGGCGAGCTACGATCAAAACCGTCCCGATAAGGTGCTTTTGAGCTCAGCAAAGAACGCATTCTTGTTGCGCGTGTAAGGGCTAGAATGGGGATACAGAATTTCTCGCAAGACATTCTTCTTGTTACCTTGCCCGGACAACCACAACGGGGCAGTGAGCTTGAAACCATCAGCCAAGTCGTCAGCGATCAGCCTGTTTATGACGTGGTGGTTGACTTCTCCAAAGTTCAAACCCTGACTTCTGAAAGCATTTGCAGCCTCATGATACTGGAGAAATTGCTGAGCGGTGTTGGTCACAAACTAATCCTATGCAGCATTCCGTCGGCAATAAGAGGCATTTTCGCGAGATCTGGTCTTGAGGCATTCTTCGAATTCACTGACGACGGGTTCCACGCCGTGCAGTCTCTGCGGTGTGCCTCCTCTTTGTACGACTGAACCGGTCCACACAAGCTGCCAGGCTGCCATTTTTCGGCACTTTACTCCTACAGAATCACCGCTCTGGCCTCGCATAGCCCCTTTTCTCACAGATCAGCCTTCAAATTTCGGCAACATGCGTCTTGTACGGAATTGTAGTATTGACTCGTCTCACGCGCGCCGTTACGATAAGAAACAATGATAAGTTTTTGTTGAAGCCCCTACTTTGGCTCCGCTTTTCTTCGAATGGCAGGGGCTTTATTCTTGCCTTCGAGCGTCTACTATTACCTCTGCTTATACGGATCTGTGTTCTTTAGCCATTCTCGAGGGCGACATCTACTGGTCTCACTCAGAATGGCTGATTCTGTACATGGTATTTCGCTCTGTTCAATCTGGCCTTACTTAGAACCCCATTTGGCGCCAAGAAACGGCTTATATGACGATTGGCTCTCCGCAAGCCAACAAATTCTGAATAGAGGGCTGGGAATGTCATGTGTACAGGGCAAGTCGGTTTGTACACACCAATATTTGTGTATTGGGAACAGAGACCTCTATCAAAAACGAGACGCCAGCTTATGACACAAGGACAAATGTGCTTCAAATAAGAGATGGAGCGCCTTCTGCCTTTTGATGCCTTCTGAAGGGTGCTCAAGTACGGAACCACAATAAATAACATCATAGAGTTATTTTTTGTTTGACAATCATCAATGGAAACATGTATAATACAAAAGTAGAGTAGGAGAATGGGACTAATGTGCAGAATGAATGACAAGGCGGGCCTTATTCTTATTGCGATTAAGGACGCCTTTCATGCCGATGTTGAAGTTGATCAAAAAAAACGATTTAAGAGCAAAGGCTTAGGCATGGGTAACAAAAGAGGGTTTACGTTAATAGAACTATTAGTGGTAATTGCCATTATTGCACTATTGATGGCGATATTGATGCCAGCACTGAACCGGGCAAAAGAACAGGCACAATACCGGGCCTGTCTCGCTAATCTGAAGGAACTGGGACCTTTGTGCCTTATGCATATGTACGACGGGAACGTCGTTTTAGGAAAAGTGACTCGCCGTGTTGCGCCAATTCTGAGGATACTACCTAAAATAGTATTTTTGTTAGAACACGAGACGGTATCTCAAGCGAGGCCTCCGAACGAACGATATTCAAGCGTGCGATTAGGGCTAGACTACAAAGCGCAATTCTTGACCCATAGCCTTAGACTTTAGAAACGCCCGGTCGTTTCGTAAACCCTCCATATACTCACGCTGGCACTAATATCACCATCACGGCCCTGTGAATGTTCAGGTACAGGTGCAGGACGATGCGAAGCTACGTAGAATCGACTGTATATTCAATAAGCGGCATGATTTAGATTCATATAACAGACAGGATTTGGATTAAATAGAGGCTTTCTTAGCTCGACTTTTGCCATTTGGAATAATCACGCTGCCTGACTCAGGTAGTCCAGCAGCAGGTTCCTGAATTTCGGCGATAGTTTTTCGAAACCCTTATGATACGAAGCCTTTGCAA
>DAOWID010000220.1 GCA_030641115.1 Planctomycetota bacterium
ACCGGCCATGAAGCAGCGGGAAAAAAGCAGAGCAGTATCGATTGGCACTGGCTTGCCAAATTCGACGGCACCATTGTCTTTTATATGGCTATGAGCAATCTGGACTTCATAGTCAAACAACTCATAGAAAACGGCATGGAAAAAGGGACACCTGCAGCGGTAGTTGCCGAAGCCACTTTGCCGACTCAAAGAACCGTAAGAGCATCCCTTCAGCTTATAGCCCAAAAGTGCAATCAGGAGAAAATCGAAGCACCGGCGATAGTTGTCATCGGTGCCGCCGCGGGCAGTGACACAAGATTTGACTGGTTAGCGAAGAAACCGTTATTTGGCAAGACCATCGTTGTGACACGGGACGCCCGCGGCAATGCTAATTTTGCAGCCAAGATCATACGGCAGGGCGGCAACCCAATAGAATTTCCGACGATAAAGATTGAACCGCTAACGCAGACGAGTAAGTTTTTGCAAGCGCTCGCCAAATTTACCGAATACGATTGGATAATCTTCACCAGTGCAAACGGCGTGATCATTTTCTTCGAGTGCCTACAGAGTTTAGAGAAGGATTGTCGGGTCTTTGGTGCTGCGAAGATCGCCGCAATTGGCGATGGCACCGCAGCCAAACTGCGTGATTTCGGCATTAGAGCGGATTTTGTGCCGAGCGTCTTTACCGGTGAAGAACTCGGCAAGCAATTGATCCGGTTTACCAATTTGCAGAGCAAGAATATTTTGCTCCTGCGCTCACAACTTGCATCAGACGAGCTTAATAAGCTCCTCGCACAAGCTGGAGCCCGAGTGGATAATGTTCCTATTTATAGCATTGTCACAAAAAGGAATGAATGCAAGTGGCTAATCAAAAGGATTGCCGAGGGGACAGTTGATTGGCTGACCTTTACAAGTTCCTCTTCGGTGAGAGGATTCTTTGAGCAAATCCAACCCGATTTGGTAAACTCAAGTAATGCTAAAGTGGCATCGATCGGGCCGGTAACTTCCGAGCAGTTGAGAAACCTCGGCATAAGGGTCGATGTCGAGACAGCCGAGCACACTATTGATGGACTGCTTGCTGCCGTAGAATGAGCCAGCCTGCCACCCGACGGGCGAGCAGATACAAAATAGAGTACTCGTTACGGATATTTGATTACTGAAAAAAACGTCAGGAATATTCAATAGAAAATAGTGAATAATCAATAATCAATTGGCAGGGAGTCTGTTATGGCTTTTCCGAAAATTAGGATGCGAAGGTTGCGGAGCAGCGGCACCATGCGAAGGTTAGTGCGCCAGACCGGTTTGAGCGTGGATGATTTAGTCTATCCGTTGTTTGTCCGCGCAGGCCAGGGACTGAAGCAGCCGATCAAGTCAATGACAGGCTGTTTTCATTTCTCGCCGGATACAATTGCCGCAGAGGCTGCCGACGTAGCCTCGCTGGGGATACCTGCGGTGCTCCTTTTCGGCCTGCCGGCTAAGAAAGACGACATTGGCTCGGAAGCCTGGTCAGAAGATGGCGTTGTGCAGCGCTCAATAAAAGAAATCAAAAAGGCGGTGCCGGAGCTTCTGGTCATAACCGATGTCTGTCTTTGTGAGTACACCGACCACGGGCATTGCGGCGTGCTAAAGAAAAGATTAACCGGAGAGAACGCGGAGAACGCAGAGAAGGAATTGTCAGTTGATAATGACGCTACTTGCGAATTGTTAGCCAAGACGGCCCTTTCACACGCCCAGTCCGGTGCTGACATAGTTGCTCCTTCGGATATGATGGATGGCCGCGTAGGCTATATCCGCGAGGCCCTGGAGAAAAACGGTTTTCACGATATCGCCATCATGTCGTACTCAGCCAAATATGCTTCCGCTTTTTATGGCCCGTTTAGAGATGCTGCTGAGTCAGCCCCTGCATTTGGCGACCGCAAGACCTATCAGATGGACCCTGCGAACACTGACCAGGCGATGGCTGAAATTGCACTCGACATAGAAGAAGGTGCCGACATCGTGATGGTAAAACCTGCTTTGCCTTACCTCGACATTATATATCGAGCCAACCAGCGATTTGACTGTCCTGTCGCTGCCTACAACGTCAGCGGCGAATACATGATGCTAAACTCCGCTGCCGCCCAAGGCCTTCTGGACAGGGAACCTGCTATGATAGAGATGCTTTACTCAATTAGACGGGCTGGCGCTGACATTATTATCACTTACTTTGC
>DAOWID010000228.1 GCA_030641115.1 Planctomycetota bacterium
ACCTGGCTTTCCTAATAGAACAAAGGCATCTGCAAAATTGCAGGTTAGGCATACTTTGGCAAGAAAAAATCGTTTTTTGATTTTTTCTTGTTAACCAGTGAGTTCTCTCTTAACAAACAGTTAAGCGATTATTTAAGAAAATCAAAAAACGGATTTTCTTAAATAATATATGCCTAACCTGCAATTTTGCAGAACTCATTAATAAAACAGAATACGGCTAAAGCATCCGCAAATCATATTTACATAGTTTAAGTATGTCAAACAGTTGCTTGGCTGGGCAAAGTGACGCCGAGACTGCTCCCGGCGAAAATTGTTGCAAAACTGGGTTGTAAGTGATGTGGGCGAGCGTTTATAATGTGGTAGTCTGTGAAGTCTTTGTCCCCGTAGCTCAATTGGATAGAGCGTTGGCCTCCGGAGCCAGAGGTTGTGCGTTCGAGTCGCACCGGGGATATTTAGTGCCTATCCGAATAACTTTTGGCAATTACTTGTCATTCTGAGGCGAAGCCGAAGAATCTGGCCACTACAGGGATTACAGCATGTTCGTGCAAGGGTTTGCTATGGCCAGATGCTTCGCGTTGCTCAGCATGACAAAGGCTGAGGCGTTATTCGGATAGGCTCTTAGTAAGTCTTTGGCCGTCAGGCACTTATGCTTGTGGGCCAGTAATCGAACAACCTGTTCTGTCAGGGGCAAGATGCGTCGGTCAATATCCTTGACATGCTATTAGTCATTGTAAGCGGATATGAATGTGCTGGGGACCAATCTCAGAAGGGGTCTGTCAGCGCTGCACCGCTGGAGTTAAGGTGCTGAATTCGCCCGGGTGGCTTTTCGATTAGCGATTAGCTGAGGATTTCTGTGATTTTGGCAAAATCTTTATTATTCAGACGGCAATTCCGGCCGGGGCTGCCCGTTCGTCCCAGTGCCTTCATGCCACCAGCCTTGCACATCTGGTACCAGCGGCTCGCACTCTGTCGACTCACCTCAAGGAGCCGGACTATGTCGGCCTGTCTCTTTCCGTGGCGAAATAATCGGCCCGCCTGCTTCCTACGGCTCTCAAGCCCCTCATAATCTCGTCGTCCGTGTCTTTTTGTATCCATGTCGACACTATAGACGAATGAAGCATCGATGTCAATATATTATGCGAAATATTTATCACTGTATTATACGAAAATCAGTAAGGGGTGTTCTTTTCTCAGATTATTCTCGGTCCTACCAATGAAAAAGCTGCCAGATTTTAACTTGTCGAAGTTATCAGTTCCGCTGATAATATATGTGCCTGCTGCCAGTAAAAGGGAAAGATATATGAAACTCGCACGATCTGTAATATACGGAATCTTGACGATAGTTATTTCCGGATGTGGTCCACCTACCACTCTACAAATCAAGAATGTTAGCAGGGAAAAGGTCGCTCAGATTTTGTGGGAACACGGCAGCAAAAGAAAGTACAACAGTTTACTCGGATCTGCAAGCGAACGCGTTTGGTCAAGTGCCGAAGATATTAACCGCGAGGAAACGACTATAGAGTATCAAATCGACAGCTTTTTGATGAAAACGTATGGTAAGGATTCTATAAGCATTTTGGGTGAGAGTCCAAATGAGATCGAGGTTTCACTTCAGTGTGAAGATAAAGATGTGATTTTTAATTTCTGCTGGGGTTTGTTGAGCTTTTACACCAGAGATTTGACTACAGAACGCAATATAATGTTCAGGGCCGCTACTCAGCTGAAAAATCAGGCAGGTGCATCAATAGAATGGGTTGGATACTGGCAACCGGCAAACCTGCCAAAAATCGTCATGGACGGTAATGCAATTTGGGTTGCATACAAAGGAGCCTCAGCTGAAGTGGCTAGTGACTATCTGACCAGATGGCGTTATCAAAAGTCCGCTTGTTCAAATGAACAGCGGACAGTCTTCGAGCGGGACCTCAGCGATCATCCAGATAACGGTCTGGGTTCACTTTGTGCATTTGCCATTTTTCTAATAATGGAACAGTGGGAAAGCAGGGAAAAGATTGTCATAAGAACCATTACGCCTGAGAATAATCCAGACAGCCATGAGGGTGTTGTTGTGATCGGTGCCGCTGCGTTTGGCATTGAGCATGTAAACACGGTTTTGTCATGGACAACGAAAAACAAAGACAGGACAGACTTTTACACAGATGTCGGCAAGGAACTTAAGGAGAAAGTGATATATGAGATTTGTAGCAGGGCTGCAATTAGTGCTAAAGGCGTTACTTTTGTAGATCCCTCACCATGGATAGAAGTTATCGAGCTATCACCACTCGAAACGGACTTTGCGAAAGAGGGAATCAAGGAAATGAAACTTAAGCAACGAAAGAGAAAACAACCTTGACAAGAAAGAATCGTTTTTTGATTTTTTCTTGTTAAACACTAAGTTGTTCTTTAACAAATAGTTGAGCGATTATTTAAGAAAATCAATCCGCCGCCGGCGGACTTAAATAATATATGCCTAACCTGCAATTTTGCAGAACTCATTCGTCTGATAGAATAAGGAGTAATGATCGATGCAACAGCAATTGAATCGTCGTGATTTCCTGCGCAACGTAGCCTGGAGCGGCTCAGGCCTTATCATTTTGTCAAATAGCCGGCTGGTACGCGGGACCCAAGCCAACGAAAAGCTGAACATTGCCGGGATTGGTGTCGGCGGTCGCGGCGCCGCAGACGTAAACGGTGCCGCGAGTGAGAACATCGTTGCCCTGTGCGATGTCGACGAGAAGCGTGCGGCACAGACCTTCGAGCAATATCCCAAGGCCAAACGATACAAAGACTTCCGCAAGATGCTTGACGAGATGCACCATAAGATCGACGCGGTGGTCATCGGCACACCGGACCATACGCATGCCCCAGCAGGGGTGATGGCCATGAAACTCGGCAAGCATTGCTATTGTGAGAAACCACTCACGCACAGCGTGTACGAAGCCCGGGTGATGGCGGAAGTGGCGCGTGAAAAAAAGCTCGTTACGCAAATGGGGACGCAGATTCACGCCGGCAACAACTACCGTCGCGTGGTGGAGCTTGTACAGACGGGTGCCATTGGTACTGTGGGCGAAGTCCATGTATGGCTGGGCGCGAACTTCTCCGGGCCGCCTAAGCCGACGGACATGTCGCAACCTGATGCCCCCTCTGATCGTCCTGCTGTGCCGGAGACGCTCGATTGGGACCTGTGGCTGGGGCCCGCATCCTACCGGCCTTACCACACAGCTTACGCCCCGTTTGGATGGCGCTACTGGTGGAACTTCGCAAACGGTCAACTCGGGGACTTCTTCTGCCACTACTGCGACCTGGCATTCTGGGCGTTGAAATTGCGGCACCCGACCACCGTAGAGGCCGAGGGGCCGGTCCACCCCGAGAGCGCCGCTCGCTGGACGATCGCCAGACAGCAGTACCCCGCCCGCGGCGATCTGCCGCCGGTCACATTGACGTGGTACAACGGCGGCGGCTATCCGGGGTTCGCGAAGGAAAACAAAGTCCCCCAATGGGGAAGTGCAGTGCTGTTCATCGGGTCGGAAGGGATGCTAATTGCCGATTACAACCGACACCAACTATTGCCTGAAGAGAAGTTTGCTGACTTCAAGCGGCCTGATCCATTCATCCCAGATTCCATCGGGCACCACCGCGAATGGGTAGAGGCCTGCAAGACGGGCGGCCCAACCACGTGCAATTTCGACTACTCGGGCGCACTGACTGAAGCAGCGCTACTTTGTAATGTCGCACTGCGTGCCGGCAGGAAACTCACCTGGGACGCCAAGAACCTCAAGGCCATCGGCTGCCCGGAAGCTGACGCCTTTATCCGGCGTGAATACCGGGAAGGCTGGACACTCTAAGCGGTTTTAGTGTGCGGCCATCCCCAATCCGCTGTAGTAGGCGGATTGAGGCTGCCACACGGTATTGACAGTACAACCGTTTCGAAAAGATTCTCACAAAAGCGCAACTACTTTTTCGGATCCGTATCAGATAATGGAAGGATCTGCACCTTTCGGAACTCAACGGGATGGCTCTCGGCCTGAAGTGATATGTAGCCTTCGTGCAGCATTTTGTTGCCGTTCTCGATCAGTTTCTTGGCGTCCGGGTCATTTTCGTCAAGCTGCGGCTGCTCGTATTCCAGCACGAGATCACTGTTGATGATGTGCCTGATGATGGAATTGCCGTAGACCTCAACTTCCGCCGTCACCCACTGGTCGCCATGATATGTTTTCGAACGGGACCCGATGCAGTGTTGGGTGACAAGCTCGTCGTTCATTACGACATGCGTGCCGGGCGTGCACAGATTGCCGGTTGAACGCTCATCCGTCCCATTGCCCCCGAGAAGCTGGACTTCAATACAGACGGGAAAACTCTGATCCTTTCTCATGCTTTCGGGCGACTGGCAGTGAATCATGATCCCGCTGTTGCGGAAGGCCCATCCCGGACCGCCAGGAGTCTGGTCTCCCACGAACCGATACTCCAGACGCAGGCGGTAATGTGAGAACGGGTCCTTGTAGAAAAGGTGCCCGAATTTTCCGTCGAATTTGTCATACCGGTCGTAAGACACCTTTATGATTCCACCCTCGACGCGGAAGGTGTTGGCATAGTTGTCATGCAGTTCATGGCCTGCGATCTTGACCTTCCAGCCCTCAAGGTTCTTGCCGTTGAAGAGGCTGATCCAGCGGCTCTTGGTCGAGCAGTCCGGCTTCACCGCACAGCCACAGAGCGTGCTCGCCAAGACGAGACACAGGAGCGATAGAACGCCCTGCCACTGCTTCATCGCCAACGGGAGATACATATTTGAATGCTGCTTAGTTGCCATTTTCAATCGCTCCTTTCCAAGTGTATTCGTGACTTATGACCAGATACGGCTCATAATCGAGCATCTCAGCTTCACTTCAGCCACATCACAGCTTTTCCCGTCCCGTCATGCTTCTTCGATGACCTCTAGTCCCAGGGCCTTGCCGAATTCCGTGAGTGGCTTCTTGACATCGCCGTAGACAGTTACACGATGCCAGCCAAACCGATCCCACTGGTCGAACAACTTGCCGATGTCGCCACGGACTTCGGCGACCAGTTTGGTGCGGCAGCCATACTCGCTGTCGAGATTGCCCACTGCCTTTGCCTGATGGATGATCATCTTCTTCTGCCCGAAGCTGGTGCGAAAGGACGTCGTCATATAGCCAGAAGGCAAGAGCGACTGGACACAAGCGCCGCGCGGGTCGCGGTTGTGAAGCGTCCGAATGCGGAAGCTGTTCGACTCGCCCTTCGGACCGAACGCCTTGGTGGTGGCCACGCAGTGGGCATAAACGATCTGATTCTTCGATGTATCCAGCGCCGGGTCGGACACGTAGCCGGGGCGGCCCGTAAGAATCCTGGCCATCAGCATACTGAGCGTGTCGTCAGGCATGGCCTCGCAGACCCCCTGGCCGCCGTCGTTCAGAATCTGCATGAAGCCAAGGCAGGGATAGGCTGGAAGCCAGCCTGCGGCAAATCCCCCGAGGCAGTTCATCGTCACGTTATCTGTGCCGTATTTCTTGAGTAGCTGTAACGTGGCAAGGTAGACAGCACCTGCTTTGCGGATCGCTTCGGCTTGAGGCTCCATTACCTTGTCGGCCTGCCGGCACCACCGGCCGGCCCATTCTGCGGCCTGGTCGCGATCGACCCTGTCGTAGAAGGCCTGTAGTTCGCTGAAGTCAATGTAGCGCCCCTTGACGCCGAGGAAGTCCTGCTCCTGGCCTGCTCTGCCGCGGCCCACTATCAGAAACCGCGCTTTGCGAAAGCGCTTGACACACTCGCTGACATCAGTCAGAACCACCGGGTCTTCGGCACACTCCATCTGGCTGGGGGCCGCAAAAGTCTGCCGATAGACCTGCTCGCACTGCCGGGCAAACGAGGTGGGCGTGACACCGGGCCTGCGAACGTTGGCAAACTGACGGGCAACCACCACGAGATCGCTGAGCCGAGTCGTGGATACGGCCACGGCAGGGATTCCCACACTGCACAACGCGCTATAACCGGTCAGAAACACGCCGGAGCCGCCTAGGAACTCG
>DAOWID010000182.1 GCA_030641115.1 Planctomycetota bacterium
GCCTCAAGTTGAGGTATGTAAATGTTGATGGAGTCTGAGCTCAGTGGATTGTAGTGCAAATAAATTGCGTCTCCCTCCCCTAGTCCTGGGTTATCCACCAATGGGTATATATCGCTTATCTGGTTAGTATCAAGAACCAGAGATGTCAGGCTGTTAAGGTTGGCAAGAACCGAGATATCGCTTATCTGGTTGTTCGCAAGAACCAGAGATGTCAGGCTGTTAAGGTTGGCAAGAACCGAGATATCGCTTATCTGGGTAGCCCAGATGTAGAGTTGTTGCAGGTTAGTGAGGTTGGCCAGAGGCGAGATATCACTTAGTTGCTGGTTAAAGGCTAGGTCGAGCAATGTGAGGTTAGTGAGGTTGGCCAGAGGCGAAATATTGCTTATCTGGTTACCCCCAAGGTCGAGCAATGTCAGGTTAGTGAGGTTGGCCAGAGGCGAAATATCGCTTATCTGGTTATAATCAAGGTAGAGCTTTGTCAGGCCGTTAAGGTTGGCCAAAGGCGAGACATCACTTATTTCGTTATAGTCTAGGCTGAGCGATGTCAGGTTAGTGAGGTTGGCCAGAGGCGAGATATTGCTTATCTGGTTATCACCAAGGTAGAGCTCTGTCAGGCCGTTAAGGTTGACCAGAGGCGAGATATCGCTTATCTGGTTATCCCCAAGAACCAGGTGTGTCAGGCCGATAAGGTTGGCCAGAGGCGAGATATCGCTTATCTGGTTAACCCAAAGAATGAGCGATGTCAGGTTAGTGCATTGCTCCAACCCGGTCAGGTTGGCGATATTCTTGTCCACAGCAGAAAGCCTGGTAAGTCCCTCAAGGTCTGAAGGGTAAATGGGGCCCTCGGGCTTGCTGATGGCTGTCCTTATCGCTGCCTCGAGGTTGGCGTCGGGGAAGTATACAGCCTCTTCTTCCTCAAAGTTAGCCGTTATGGAGTAGTCGCCGCCCATGGTGATGGTGGTAGAGGCGGCGTTGACATTGCCAATGGTGCCTACATCACCCGTCCATTCGACAAATTGGTAGCCAGCGTCTGGAGTCGCCACCAAGTTGGCCATTGTGCCAGCATTATAGTTAAAACTACCCTCGCCAGGCGTGGTTACCAAGCCACCAGTTGTGCTGCTGACGGTTAGGGTGACTACATCAGACGCGAGAAGCAATTTGTAATCGCCTCGATCAGAAGGATAGAATTGGAATTGTGCACCATTTACATTACAAGTAGTAGCACCTTCCTCATCCAGTTCACTGAAAGCCTCCTGGAGACTCATATCTTCCGCAAGGTATTCAAACAAGTCTATGCCTACCGCACAATCAAGATAGGTTAGCTTACTCCATCCGCAGTAAACGTAAGCCCCTGCATCAAGGAAAGCCTTCGCCATTGAATAATTGGCCAAGCTGCTGCAAGCATGTGCCACAACAAGGCTGTTCGGGTAGGATTCAGCAGCATAGTGCGTTACAAAACTTGGTCGAATGCACCAGTTAGATTCTATAAAAATGTCATAGAAGGCAGTCCTCCGGGCTAACCTATGCGCGATCCAATCAGAACGATGGGCCCAAAAAGAGCTAAATGTAGCCTCTTCCCCAGTCATTAGAACGACCTGATTCGACCACACTGCTCCATGTGTAAGGAAGTCGACCACTCCGTACGAGTAGAGAGACTTCAACAAATCAACTGTTACATCTGCGTCACGAACAGAGTTTACTTCGTAGCCTACACCGCTTAAAGTCTCACTCAGCCCGTCCATCAGATCGCTTAGAGTCGTTCCCTCGGGCTGCATTTCTGGATCAGAACAGAAAGGCCAGAGCAGTATTGCCTTCTTGTTCCCAGGAGTAACGTAGTCCATTGCTGATGTTAGGGCCCCACCTGAAATCTCAGTATCTACTGACTGATAACCAGAGCCGAGTGTGCCCGGGGGTGATGTCGAAATCAAGCTATGTATACCATCTTTGTATACTATCCAGATATCCCCATCTTCTGAGATGCCTGCATCAAACACTTCAGCTTGCTCATTGAAGAATTCCAGTGTGATTCGGCGCGCCTCCTGTGTTCCAGAGCCTTGTTCAGATTCATGAAAAAGGTTACAGGCTTCAATTTCTAGCTCAATTGTTTCATTGTAGGACTGTTCAGTGATCGTTTCTAATGAAGGAGCCACGTAGAGTCTAACTGCTGCCGTCTCAGGACAAGTCTGGTCTCCGATCGTCAAACTGATGGTACCCTCATAAGCCTCATCCACCGTTGTATCATGTGGTACAGCAATACTTATCTGGAATGTATTCACAGTATCGGCAACAACATCGGAAAAACTCTGTGGATAGACACTGATAAATGTTTCAAGCTCGGGCACAACAGAGAGCTCCGCCCCGCCCAGATCCATGTTGCTAATGAAACTTATACTCCCATTCCAAGAACCCCCCGGGCTTATAGCTGTACTAATCTTGGGCGGCGACCATGTTATATGATATGCAGACTCATCACCACAACCACCTGAGAAGCCCATAATGGCTATGGACAACAATAACGCACATACCAACAGGACATACTTTAACTTATGCATTTCAGAACCTAACTGATTTGTATTAGGCTAGTCTTTCCCAAAATCCTTACCTGTACTGCATTGCGCAACTAATGTCAATCCTCCACAACCAGACATCGTCCCAATTGACACAGACTCTCGTCCCCCCATTTAAGGGAAGAATGCTAGAAAAGAAGGACATGGTCTATGTGCTTGTATGGGTTGAGGATGACGCGAACTCCGATGACACTTTAACTCACACACTTGACCAGCAATCTGATATTAGCCTCATAGTATTATAAGTCACTATCGAAGGAATTTTCAATAGTTTTTATGGTTGTCCAAGGCACGCTATAGAGTTAAGGAGTCACAAAACGCTATTTTGTTACCTGACCACCAACGAGCCGCATTTTATGCAGACCGCCATCCCTTCTTTCCACACTATCTTCCAGGCATCCTCTCCGTTGTCGCTTAGATACTCCTTACACTTCGGGCAGTAACCTCTCATCTTCAATCAAGACTGAATATAATGAAGTCGTTGATATGGATCATGGCGAAAACATTTGCCGTATCGCCGAAGCTTGGACGGGCAGAGCCTAGTTCCAAGATTGCTGACTAGCCATTATGTAGCCGTACTGGTGCGATCCCTGGTAATCTCAAGAAGCAGCTTAGCCCGCAAGACCTGAGGTCGCCGCTCCGATCAAGTCGGCGTCGGCTTGCAGAGAAGCGTACTTGCTTTCTTGCTCTTGTCACAGCCACGTAAAAGACGCTAAGCTCCTCAAGGAATGGGCGCTCTGTCTCTGAATTGATTTGCAGCGTGCAGTCTGACATTCCGATACACTTTGAGCACAGACCCCAATAGCTAGGGAACTGGTTTTGTTCCATGTCCGGGATCAAGACAAAGTCCCACTCCAGACCCTTCGCTGCGTGGACTGTTGAGATTGTGATATTAGCCTTCACGAATTCAATGTACTGTCTCAGGCTATTGTATTCAAAAGTATCTTGGATTAGCTGTACCTTCTCCTCATTTGACATGAAGGAGAAATCGGTGAAAACCTTTTCCCAAAATATCTCTAATAGCGATAATAATGCGTTCGTGAGACGTGACGGCTTCTGCTCGCAAATTAGCTTGATCCTTTGGATGTGTAGGGCACCCACGCTCCTTGTGATGCTATGTCTATCTCTGATTAGATCAGCAAACTCAGATTTACAGCCTTGATGAAAACTGACGTAATCCGGATCGTCATCAGTAAAAAGGCCGAAAAAGTACGGGATGTTTTTCTCATGGAAGATGTCAATTATTGAATCAGCGTTTGGGCCTCGCCCTCTCAAGAGCACTGCCACCTTTAGTCCCGGATTAGTCTCGACAAGCGATTTGGCTGTTTCAGCTACTTTGGATGCCTCGGCGATCTGGTCGTCCGCCAGTTCCAGTTCAATGTGCGCTTCACCCTCAATAAAAGGGTTTGAAGGTTGCTCTGCATTTCGTCGTATATTGGAGTCGAGGCGAAGCATCTCTGTATTGGCAGCAAACCGATGATTCATCAAAAGCGTAATTTTTTCCAGATTGAATTCCCTCTCGGAAATTGAGAGTAGGTCGGGGACTGCTCCTATGAATCCGTATATTCTCTGTAGGGCGTCACCAAGCAGTATGACCTTCGATCGGTCCGTGATTAAGAGAGAGATGAGTTTGTAGGCCAGCATATTTGTATCCTGGTACTCGTCCACGAGAATGGCAGCGAGATACTTGTGGTAAAAAGCAAGTATTCCAGGGTTATCGGATAACAGTTTGATTGCAAGCGTGAGTATTGCATTATAGGGAATCACGTGTGTGGGGAGGAGGTTCGCAATTACTATTTCATTATACTTGGCAAAGTTGTCTGCCAGAAATCGTGTATTGACGTTTTTCACAGCTTCGCTATAGTTGGACATCAGCATTGAGTCATCATAGGTCAGACTCTTCACTGATTTCATGGTAGCCTCTGCGTTACTGTCATCGATGGACAGCAGATTATCTATGTCGAGAAGCGAAGGGTGATATATGTAACCGTATTTCCTGAGCACACTTCTGGAGAATCCGTGGTAGTTGGAGACGATTACCTTGTCATGCACATCGATATCTAAGCCTGCGTAATGGAGCAGCTCAGGTACTTGTGCGCCCACGTCTTTCTTTATTTTATACGCGGCATTGACACTGAATGTCAGCGCTAACAAACGCTTTGGGTAGGGAATCCTCTGGGTGGCAATCATGTACGCAATCTTGCTCACCATTGTACTGGTCTTGCCATAACCGGCTGGTGCTTCCACTAAAATTCTGTCAAAAAGTGAGAAGATGACATCAAGTTGCGATTGGTCATCGCCGTGTCTTTCGCGTATCCTTTTCCCTATCTGCTCTTCGGCGATACTAGACATTTCTCGCCAGCTTCACTGCCTCTTTGATTATTGTCGTGTATGTCTTTGGAATTTCTGTTTCTGAGAGCATCTCGCCAATCAGTCGTCCCAGGGTATAGGATTTGTTTATCGAAAGCCACGTCAGATAGTACGCCCTCAGATTGGCGGAATCGGTTGTAGGTATGTCCGCGAGCTTTAGCCCGGTGGTATATCTAACAGTCATGGCCGAGTATTTGTCCACGGCCCACTTGTTCAACGCATCGCGCTGTAATTCTCTGCCGACAACCCCCGGGTCGTATTCCACTAAGACTCTTCTCAAAGTGGCTTCTTTGCCCGAGTCTATCAATGAGACAAGCTCCTCTTCGAAGTTCCTGAGATCGGTTACAAAATGATTCGTTGTCGCTGGTGTGGTCAGACCGCTGTCCCGATCAGTTAATCCTACACAAGGTATATTGTAAAGGGAGCTAACTGCTAGTAGTTGGGGAATAGAATTGCCGCGCGCTTGGATTACACATATGCCCAAGTCATCGAAATCAACCGGGTCTGAGAGTTTACTGGCGAACAGCGGCAGACTACCATATTCGGAGTCCCCTTCTACAAAGATTGCACACCTGGAAAAGAAAGCCTCCTTGAAAAAGGGAAAATTAAGGTAAAGGTGCTTTTCGACACTCGGGCTCGGCCTCAATTCTGTTCCCGAGATAGTCTTGATCGTGCCTTTTTCCGTACAGAACCTTATGACCTGGTGGTAATTGTTCAAGATAATATTGGGCGACTGAGTGACAACGATAATCTGGCCAATGAAACTATCGATATCAAAAAGCTCCTTTATGAGCGCCCCGAAGTCGCTGCTCCTGTTGTTGATGACTGCGTCCAAATATTTTATGAGGGACCTTTGTATGTACGGATGCAAGTGAACCTCGGGTTCGTCAAACCCCAGAATCAGAGACATCGCTCTCTCTCCGGTAGCCTCGTTTTCGAATATGCCTTTGTCTCTTCGCCGCCGTATGATGGACTGAACTTCTTCGAGGATGGACAGAGTGACAAGTATGAGGAACTGGACGCCGTAGCCAGCCTTAGTAAGCCGTCCTCCGTCGGCATCTTTAAGAATAAGAACTCTAGAGAGAAGGCTTTCCAGATCATCGTCCTGGGCCGCCGAGATGGCGAAATCCTTGAAGGACTTAATCTTGACTAGCTTGTCGTTGACCGATTTTGCGAGCTCTGCCACTTTCGTTTGTTCGAGGAAGTCCTTGTTCGTTGTCTTGCTGTCAGCCAAGTACCGAGAAATAAGGCTGCCAAGGAATCGACCCACACCCTTGTCCCTATCGAAATTGATTTCCATTATGGGGTTGCGCAGGGAGTCGTAATGCACATAGTTTATGCATCTCATGATGGAAGGCCGAATAGACGTGTTTGTCTCCACGTGGAAGAACTCTATGTTATCGCCTGGGCCAACCTGCCGACATAAAATGCTGATAGTCGTGGGATCTTTCGAATCGAAAAGGTCTTGGAAATGGCCAATCTCTAGATCGCTCAGCTTAAGCTTGAAAGTAACTTCTATTGGTTTAGTGCGGTCTTTGAAATCTTCGTCACTGAATGAGCGCCGGCTGAACACTATGTCGCACAGAGAAAGCAGATTAGATTTGCCCAGGTTATTCTCTCCAACTATGAAATTGCAATCATCGGCAAAATGAACTGTGACACCGTCAAGGTTCCTGTAGTTCTTTATTTCGACCTTCAAGATTTTCATGTTGAAAGCCTCCCCTCTGCCTATTGGTCTGAAATTGAGCTAACTGTAGCACAATAGGCACGGTAGACCAAGATGAATGTCGGGATCACTCGTCCGGAGTCCTATAATAGCTCTTTTAGTAACCTTGGTTATAGGTTCTCCCTAAATTTTTCATTTAGTCTTTTTTTCTATGACACAGGGTATCCCGCGCGAATTACACCATCCGGTAACGGTCTTACACAGGCTACATCCGTGGGGATAAAGGATAATGCCCGGCTTTTTCGCAGAATTTTGAACTTTAGAGAGAAAGGTAACAATTGTCAGTAATGTTGTCCACGAGTCGGTTACTTTAACTGCTATGGCGTGCAATTCTCTGACATTATTGTATAATGGCAGTGTAAATGCTTCGGGGGTGAGATAGATTTGGCAGAGGCAGTAAAGTCAGGCAGTCTTAAAGCATTTAGCGGCTACCTTGGTGCTGTCCAGAAAACTTTATCCGGCGGTTATGCCAGCGAAGGTTCCCATTATCCCACTCTGAAAACTCTTCTGGAGTCACTTGGTGACGGAATCATTGCTACCAGTCTGCCCAGCCGTATAGAATGCGGCGCACCTGACTTTATCGTCACGAGGGGCTCAGCTACCACAGGCTACGTTGAAGCCAAGGATATTGGCAGGAGTCTTGACGAAACTGAAAAGACAGAGCAGCTAAAGCGGTATCTACCGTCTTTGAGTAACCTTATCCTGACTGATTATCTTGAATTCCGCTGGTATGTGAACGGAGAACGCCGCCTCTCGGCACGTCTGGGCACATTGACCGCAGAAAGCAAAATCAACCGCGCTAAAGTCGGTATTCAAGCCGTAGCCGAGCTTTTGAGCAACTTTCTTGCTCATAAAGCCGAAGCTGTGGGCACTCCAAGAGAGCTGGCGATGCGTATGGCTCGTCAGGCGCACCTGATTCGGAACCTCATAATTAACGCCTTTGAGAAAGAGATGGAAGGTGGCAGCCTGCACAGCCAGCTTGCAGCTTTTCGTGATAACCTCATCCCTGACCTGTCAGCCGACTATTTTGCCGATATGTATGCGCAGACCATTGCCTACGGGCTGTTTGCGGCTCGCTGCACTAATTCCGGTGGGAAAGACTTCACCCGCCAGGATGCCGCCTATCTTTTGCCCAAGACCAACCCTTTCCTTCGTAAACTCTTTAACCAGATTGCTGGGCCTGATTTGGATGGCCGTATCGCCTGGCTGGTGGATGACCTAGCACAATTGCTTGCCCAGGCGGATATGGAAGCAGTCCTCAAGGACTTCGGCAAGCGCACCGCCAGGGAAGACTCGGTCGTTCACTTCTATGAGACCTTCCTAAAAGAGTATGACCCAAGAATAAGAGAGATGCGCGGTGTCTACTATACTCCTGAGCCTGTAGTTTCCTACATCGTACGCTCGATTGACCACGTGCTGAAAACGCGCTTCAACCGTCCACAGGGACTGGCAGATTCCGATACGCTTATCTTGGACCCGGCTGTTGGCACAGCCACCTTTCTTTACACGGTAATAAATGAGATGCATGATGCTCTTGTTGCCCAGGGGCAAAAGGGCTTATGGAATGACTACGTGGCGGAGAAGCTCCTGCCTCGTGTCTTTGGATTTGAGCTACTTATGGCTCCCTATGCAGTGGCGCACCTGAAACTGGGCCTTTTGCTTCAGGAGACCGGCTACCAGTTCAAGACCGACCAGCGGCTCGGAATCTACCTGACTAATACTCTGGAGGAGGCATTCAAGAAGTCGGAACTGCTGCCCGGATTCAACAAATACATTGTGGATGAAGCCAACGCCGCCGCCGAGATCAAGAAAGAGAAGCCCATTATGGTGGTTCTGGGTAATCCGCCTTACTCGGGTCATTCGGCAAATAGGGGGCCATGGGCAAAGCAACTGATTGAGGCATATAAGACCGTTGACGGCAAGCCCCTGGGTGAAAAGAACCCAAAGTGGCTTCAGGACGACTATGTAAAATTCCTTGCCTTCGGTCAGTGGCGGATAGGGCTCACTGGTCAAGGTATTTTAGGCTTCATTACCAACCATTCTTATCTGGATAATCCAACCTTCCGGGGCATGCGGCAATCTCTCCTGAATACTTTTACGGATATATATGTCCTGAATCTACACGGCAACGTCAGACAAAAGGAAGTCACGCCATGTGGCAGCAAGGACGAAAATGTATTCGATATTCAACAGGGAGTGGCTATCAGCCTCTTTGTCAAGGAACCCGGTAAAAACGCTACCGCCACAGTTCACTACGCCGATATCTGGGGATTACGAGGGGCAAAATACCATGACTTAGCAGAGACGAATGTTGCAACCACAGACTGGGTGGAACTCAAACCAACTGGTCCGTTCTACTTGTTTGTTCCTCTCAGTGAGAATTTGCTTGACGAATACCAGAAAGGGTGGAAGGTCACCGAAATTTCCCCACTGAACAACATAGCGATGCAAACTCACCGAGACTATTTCCTCACCGACATGAGCCGAAGCAGCCTGTACGAGCGAATACAGGAGTTTCGCGACAGTAAGACAAGTGATGAGGAGGCGCGAGAACGGTTCAGTCTTGGCAATTTGGATGTCACAAAGGCTCGCACAAACCTCCGTGGTGATAGAACTTGGGAAGATGGTTTCACCCGATGTTTATGGCGCCCATTTGACGTCAGGTATCTGTATTATCACAAAGAATTGATTGACCGCCCAAGACCACAAGTTACGGAACCATTGCTAAAGTCCAACATAGCTTTGTTAGCTATGCGCCAAATTGCCTTGCACGCAGGCTGTTCGCATTTCTTAGCCACTAATATTCCAACTATCGACAGAGTGTTTTATAGTAACAAGGGAGCCGCGAGTGTATTTCCCCTGTACCTCTACCCTACTGAAGGTGAGATGCAGTTCAAAGAAGGTCGGCGCCCCAATTTGAACCCGGAGTTCATCAAGGCTTTTTCAGAGAAGCTGGGGCTGAAATTTGTTGAAGATGGCAGAGGAGACCTCGAGCAGACCTTTGGCCCGGAGGATATTTTTAACTACGCTTACGCCGTCTTCCACTCGCCCACCTACCGCACCCGCTACGCCGAGTTCCTCAAGATAGACTTCCCACGCCTGCCGCTAACCTCGGATAAAGAACTTTTCAAGTCGCTGGCAGCAAAAGGCGCCGACCTGGTGTCCCTGCACCTCATGGAGTCGCCCACACTGAATAACCGCATAACAAAGTATCCCATTGCTGGCTCAAACACCGTGGAGAAGGTAAGCTACGATGAAAATAACCAGCGAGTCTATATCAACAAGACGCAGTATTTTGAGGGCGTTCCGCTGGAGGTCTGGGAGTGCCACATCGGCGGCTACCAAGTAGCCCAGAAGTGGCTTAAAGACCGCAAAGGCAGGACCCTGACTTACGATGAGCTGACCCATTACCAGAGGATCATCGTAGCGCTGAAAGAGACCATCCAGCTGATGGCAGAGATAGACGGACTGATACCGGGGTGGCCGGTGGGGTGAGAGAAAGTGGGAGTCTGATCTAATGCATATAATCAATTGTTGGACGGCCATACATAATTCACGGAGGAAGCCATGAAATACTCTGAAACAATCGCCCTGTATTCTGATAGTCCTATTGATCGGGGGAAATTGTTACAACTCGAGAGATATCTGAATGAAAGGAACATTGAAGTCCGATTGACTCATATTGGTTATAGCTTGTCAGAAGTTCAAGATATGCTACAGAGAGAGGGGCCTACTTACATAATGTCCCTACGAGTGCTGAGAGAGGAAATTCTACCTGTAACAGATAGAAAAGATGCGTTATCCTTTGGAC
>DAOWID010000386.1 GCA_030641115.1 Planctomycetota bacterium
CTCCGTAGCGTTAACTGGGACAAGCTACCATGTCGGCTTGCTGGTCTGCGTGGAGCAAGATTAGGGCTCAGTTTTCAATAAGTGATCGGGCAGCCAAATGTTATTTTATATGACGGTTAGCACTCTGCGAAAATCGGTGCTTAACGCAATCGTGGCATATGAATTTGCAAATGCCACCTTGCTCAGAAGCGGTGCCGATTGGTCAACGAATACATAGCCTAATCCGTACTGACGGACCATCCTTATGGAGTTTTCCAGGATCGACTCTTTCAACTCCGAGGCCTTCTTCAACAGAAGATTGTGGGCCTCTTCTATTATGATAATGTTAGTGAGTCTGCTCTGCGCCCCCTGTGCCAGGCGGTACCTGTATAGATATAGCGTTAAGGCCTCTGAAAACATGGTCCTGTCCGACGAACCGGATAGACCCTCCATTTCCAATACAACATTATGATCCAGCAGTTCGGCTACGTGGCTGTTATCCTGCCTATTCAAGACAGCCCCGAACTCACCGTATGTCATTGCCAGTAGAATCCTCTCTGCCGAGGCCTGCCACATCCCAGCCCTGCCTTTGAGCTTTGCCGTCCTTAGCAACGCCAGGAGATCCTGAATTGTCGGCCGGCGAGTCTGTTGTCTGTCGAAAATGCCTGCTTGAGAATATAAGTGGTCGAGCCCTGCAACTAATAAACTGATAACACCTTCTCCGCCGAAATAGGCACCGGAGATTACGTCCACAATAAGCTTGATCCAGATATGAGGTTCACAACCGGGCGGCGGTATCAGCGGATTGAACCGAAATGGCGCGATGTCCCTGCCGATAGTATACACTCTCAGCTTGGAATGCAGACCCATCAGGTCCCGGTACCCCCGCTTCCAGTCCAGGGCAAGCACCTTTATGCCCTGGTCCATAATCCCCTCCATCAGGACAAATGTAAGATTGGTCTTGCCTGATCCGCTCCTGCCGGCTATTAGAATATGCTCCTTGAGCCGGGGGCTTTTCAAGTAGAACGGGTACATATTACCTCCGGCGTATGACACGGCCCCCACCTTGATATCACCTGATCCAGCAAACGTCCCGGTTGGCGGCGGAAATGGAGACCGGTCTATGTTGTAATCGGCACCGAGGTGTTTGACTGCCAGTAGTTCAACTGTCTGCTCGATGTCGGCCCTTCCGGCTGCATCCGATTCAGCCAGGTATGCCGACCATAACCTGTCGATTCTCCTGCCCATGACAGGCTTTAGTCTGCGGCACAGTTCCTGTACACGGGCCATCAAGGCACATCACCTTTGTAGTCAAACAGGATCGCCACCTTCCTATAAGCTGTCAGGTACTGTTGGGCGTTTTCCGGGAATAACAGTTTCAATCTCGATACATCCCGCCAGAGGTTGACACGCTCTTCCCTTTGGTCGCGGTACAGATTCTCCAGTCTCTTGTTCATGGAGTATTCGACCTTGCTGTTTGCGGGACCATGGTGGGCCTCATGGTCGTAGAGACTGTTTATCGCCGCACATTTTGCCAGTTCGAGGTCATAGATATTCCTATGGTACATCTCGTAACGGTTGCGTACCTGGCCTATAACATCATCAAGACCAAGCCAAGAGGTATGCTTCTTGTTAGAAATGATCGCTGTCTCAGGACTGCCCTTCGGGACTGCAAAATAGCCGTTATGAATTACATCTTCCACTGTTTGAGGCTTGGGATATCCACGCCTGGCAAATAGGTCAGAAGAGAAATCGTATCTTGGTAAATCTCCGTAGCCTGGCCCCGGCATTATCCCCCTCCCGGACAGCTTATACGTTGGAAAGAGTCGAGACTGGTACGCATAGTACATGTGGTCAGCTTCCTCGAGCGGACTTGTTGGTCGGTTTGGTCGATTCATTTTATCACCCAGTATTAGTTCCTGTAGGGTGGCAATACGTAATCGTTTATATACTTTTCGGTTTTCGTCGCCACTTGCCGGTAGAGAAGAGGGATAGGGGTGGGGGGTGCCGGGGGGGGAAGTGCTTGCCAGCCAAGAAGTTAAAGAAGCGAGGCCGATGAGACTCGAACTCACAACCTTCGGATCGACAGTCCGATGCTCTATCCAATTGAGCTACGGCCCCGTAATCTCAATCAAAGACCAGAATATACCAGCAGGCCAACCGTGCGTCAACCGTTTTTATACAAAACATCGAGATGTCCAAGGAATAGCGTGCAGCCCCGGTTAGGTTAGGATGTGGACCGAAGATTATTGAAGGAGTTGAGCAATACGTACAAGAAGAAAGGGACTGGAGGGAGGAAGGAGTAAGCTCGAACTCCAGCCCTTTCGAGTTGAATTGGCACAAATCTCAGTTTCGCCTTACACTCGCACAGCAGCTATTTCTCAAATGAACTCGCACAGCAGAAAAGCCGAGCAGCCTTTGCCGACCCCGGCATCAAGACCTGCAAAGGCCCAACACTTCACCCGGCCGAGCACTCTACTACAACTGCGGGCTTGCCGGCATAAATCTATCATTATCACGGCTATTCCCGGCCGTGCTTCAATGCTGCTGGGCTCAACATCCCTCCGTTGCGTTCTCTCGGTTGCTGTGCCCAGCAAAGAATAAATTGTCAATTCCCGAACAGGTACTCTGATACAAATCACCTGCCCGTACATCTAAATATAGGAAATCCCCAAATATTTGTCTATCGTGGTAATTACTGGTTTTTGCAAAAAAATTTCACCGCGGAAAAGTGGCATAAATAGCCTGTTATCGGACGTTTCAGGCGTTTTATGTGCGTTTTTGAGCTGATTTTGGCGGTTCTCGACGGTCGCCGCCGCGAATTCGATGTGGGGGCAATTTGACGAGTCCCATCTGAATTGCCCGTTCGACCATTTCGATTGCGTTTCGTACTGCGAGCCTGCGCATAATGTGACTGCGGTGGTCTTCGATGGTCCGAATCGAACGCCGGAGCAATTGAGCTATCTCTTTATTGCTCTTGCCATTGACAATAAGCCTTAACACTTTTAGCTCGACCTTGGTCAAAGGTCTGCCTTTGTAGGAATCAGGTGGACTGTTCCATTTCAATATCGATTCGACCTTTGGGGAGAGAGTTTCTTTGTGCAGCGGCTTTTCGATGAAATCGGCCGCACCGGTCTTTATGGCCCTGACAGCCAGTGGTATGTCGCCGTAGCCGGTTATGACCAGAACCGGAAGCCACGGAGCGACGCGTTTGGCTTCCGCCAACAATTCTATCCCGTCCATTTTAGGCATTCTGACGTCGGTAATGAGCAGGTCGCATCTTTCAGACGACAGTTGTCTAAGACAACCTGCGGCGCCGGCGAAACACCTGACCTCAACGCCGAGCTTTTCAAGAGTCCTGGCGACGGCCTTACGCACATTTGGCTCATCATCGACAACAAAGATTTGCTGTTTTGTGATTCTTCTCATTGTTGGGCAGCTACGATATTCTGTCTTTGTTTATTCCCAGCGTGACAACAAAGGTCGAGCCTTCGCCGGGTTTGTTTTCCACGCGAACTCTGCCGCCGGATCGCTCAGCAACACGCTGTACTATGCAAAGTCCCAAACCCGTCCCTTCACCGGCGGGCTTAGTGGTGAAGAACGGATCAAAAACCTTATCAACGTCTTCCGGCTCGATGCCGCCGCAATTGTCTGAGAATCGCAGCTCAATATGTTCATCTTTTACAGCACCATCTATAATAAGCTCCCGGGGCTCATTGCCGTCAGCCGCCTGTATGGCATTCTGAACAAGCGCAAAGAATAGCTGCTCCACCTCTTTCTCACTCGAATATACGCCCGGCAATGTGTCCATTCCTTTGAGGCGAAGCCTGATCCCTGCCTGCCGAGCGCTCTTATTCAACAACTTTACTATCCTCTCAGCAACAACTTTCAAGTCCACTTTACCGACAGTTTTCTCTGAGGATTTCCGGGCAAAATTGCGAAACCTCTCGACTATCGAAGTGGCATTTGAGACCTCGCTCAGACCGTCCCGCAGTCCATCCGTGACCGTCTGTGGACAAGATACTGCTTCGAGATCCGTCAATGAATTTTCAATTGAAAGAGCGATAACGGTTAGAGGCTGGGTCAGCTCGTGTGCCAGCGTGGCACTAAGAGTCCCCAGCGAAGCGAGTCGCTCGGCATGAACCATACTCTCGCGGTACGCCTCCAGTTCCTCTTCGGCCCGTCTGATATCCGTGATGTCTCTTGCTATAATCATGGCGGCCACCACCTTACCACTGTCATCTCTCAACGGCTCAACAGTGGCATTGTACAAACGGGGCTGACCCTGGAATTCTGTCCACATAGTCACATTCATTCCCTCTCCCGCATCTATTACTTTCCGCACGTAGTCCATCTGTTGGTCTGCGATCTCTTTTGGAAACATGTCCCACATCGTCTTTCCGATGTAATCCTCTGGCTTTGCTCCCGCTCGCTCGGCCCCCGTTTTGTTCATAAACAGATATGCACCGTCTCTGTCTATTGTGGCAATACTCTCGCCGGCACTTTCCACTAAGGTTCGGTACTTCCACTCACTTTCGCTAAGCGCCAGTTCCAGCCGCTTTTGCTCACTGATATCCCAGAAGATGCCCAACACTCCCACGACATTACCTTCCTCATCCCTCACGGGCGCTTTGACTGTATGAACAAGCATCTCCCGTCCTTGGAGGACGGCCTTCTCTTCAATATCCCGTATCTCTCCCGATTCCACAACCCTTTTGTCGTCTGCCCTGTACTTTTCAGCCAGTTCGGAGGCGAAGAAGTCATAATCGCTCTTTCCCGGCAGCAGCTCCGGGCTGATTCCAACGTCACGGGCAAAATTCTCGTTGCAAGAGACGTAAGTCGAATTGAGGTCCTTGAGAAACACTCTTTGAGGGAGGTTCTCGACAAGGGTTCTATACCTTTCCTTGCTCTGCCGCAGCATCGCCTCAGCCTGCTTGGCCTCCGTGATGTCTATGGCCGTAGCAGCCAGGAATAGGGGTCTGCTCTGTTCGTCTCTTATCAGTGTGCCGTTCATCAGAGTCGGAAACACCGTGCCATCTTTCCTTGTGTGCCAGACCTCCTCCCCGACGTAGGTCCCCTCGCGCAGGAGCCGTTCATTCAGCTCAGCGACTCTTTCCATCTGTTCAGCATTAGGAAGTAGGGAGAGGTTTTTGCCAACCAACTCATTCGCACTGTAACCGTGCATCTTTGCAAAAGACTCATTTACATGGATAAGTTTACCTTCGAGGTCGGTTATCGCATTACCATAACCTGCCTTGTCAGCAATCGTTTTGAACTTTTTGATTTCTTCCTCCGCCTTCTTGCGCTCGGTGATGTTTTCCGCCGTGCCTTCGTAATAGAGCGTATTTCCGTGCTCATCGCGAATCGCTCGGCTATTCTCAATAACAAACACCGTTGACCCGTCCCGCCTGATCCACGCAGACTCCAGTCCAACGACCCGACCGTCTCTTTCAATGCGCTCTTTGAATGCCGACCGAGAGTACTTCGGCTCATATCCCTCCTCTTCGAGGTTCCGCTGCGCCAGCTCCTCAAATGATGAGTATCCTAACATGCGTACAAGGGCCGGATTAGCCATGAGAATACGACCGTCCGCAGTCGTACGATAGACCCCCACCTCCGTATTCTCGAAGATCTCTCTGAACTGCGCCTCCGATTTGCCAAGACCGTCATCGCCCTGTTTGCAGTTGGCTTGCTCGAGTTCCGCAACACGTTTACGCAACGCCTTCAGCTCCCGGGTTAAGTCCGCTTTGCTC
The DNA here is from genome assembly GCA_030641115.1 of Planctomycetota bacterium. GTDB lineage: Bacteria > Planctomycetota > Phycisphaerae > Sedimentisphaerales > Anaerobacaceae > DAOWID01. Next base: position 5,733 of record DAOWID010000386.1, read on the forward strand.
TTGTGATCATCCCTCATAGTCTTCAACACTCGCCCGATTAGCGACGGCTCTTGGTCCACCTTTGCTCTCGTTTAGGGCACGATTCCAAATGAGCAAGGTCGGACCCGATTGGCCGCCGCTACCATTGTTCAGTTATTCCCTATGTAGAATAGCAGATTTGGCCCGAACAATCAAGACAAAATGCCCCACGTCCCGTAAGGCCGTCTGGCCGGGTCTGGCCGGAAAATAAGATGCTAACTTGCCCGCGCCGTCCTTAAAAGCGTTGTTTTTGAACGACTATCTCCTGGATGCCCGTGAACGTCTGACCACCGGCTGTGATTTGCTGTTCTTCCCGGGGCCTTGTTCGAGAATTCTCATCGCCTTTTTCACGTCGGCGACTTTCAAGATGCCGGTCGTGCGTCCGCCTTTCGCCCCTGCTGTACAGTAGGCATACGAGATGTTTATGTGGTTCCTGGCCAGTTTTTCCGCCACCGTCGCTAATGCACCGGATTTGTTGGCCAGGTTCACGCATAAAACCTCTGTCTCGCTGTGTGGCATATTCAGTTTCGACAGTATCTCTTGTGCCCTCTTCGGAGCGCCAAAAACGACCCGCATAACCCCGTGCTCCGCAGAGTCCATCATTGTCATAGCAACAACATTAATCTTCGCTCGTGCAAATTCCCCGAGCACCTGAGCCAGCACCCCCGGCTTATTAACCATAAAGATCGAAAATTGCCTCGCGATATTCATAAGACCACCTTCTCTATCCGCAATTTAACCTGTGCTTACTGTCTTGATAGCACTTTGCTTGTCCTCGAAGAATCGGAAGATTTTGTCGAGGTTCGTAATTTTGAAGACCCTGTGCAACTGTGGATTTATCGCACTGATCACAACTTCACCGCCACCCCTCTGAAGTTTGGCACGCATATCTAAAAGCAGCCCCAGAACCTGAGACGAAAAGAATTTCACCTCTCCAAAGTCAAATATCAGCCTGTTCGGATGATTCTCGTCAATGAACGCTTTAATCTGTCTGCCTGCTGTGCTGATTGCTTCAACGTCACTGACGCAGCCGGACTTGAAAGTCACAACAGCAATACTACCTTCCGTGGTCATCTCGAGCTCAACCATTTTGTCCATACCCCTTGAAACTCTCGCCCAAACAACATTGCCGCAGACTTACAACTCCGGGCGAATCTTCCCTGTTTATAACATATTCTCGCTCATTTCGCTGGTTTTATCAACAACCAATAATCAGTTTTTTCAGGATTTCCAGCAGGCAACAAAATGCCCCCTACTTGCCCTTTTTTCGTCTAATTCGGGCCTCCGCCTTAGACAATCTTCTTGCCTCGCCATCGCAGAAAGAACACTCTACCGCAAAATTAAAGAATATAACCTCTAAACCCGTCTCCTCGCTCGTGCCCCGGCGACGCATATTTAGCCCCCAGGCCTCGCCTGGGGGGCAATCAAACAATCCGCCGTGCCAACCTTGACCCTCAAATTGCCTCGCCATCGCCGAAACAACACTCTACCGAAAAATCAAAGAATATAACCTCTAAACGCGTCTCGTCGCTCGTGCCCCGGCGACGCATATTTAGCCCCCAGGCCTCGCCTGGGGGGCAATCAAACAAACCCCCGGGCAACCCCTTCGATATTCGTCATTCCTTGTTCGATATTCGATATTCTTTTCCCCCTTTTTTTCTTTTGCCTTTTCCATTCTTTTGTGTTATTTTCTGCCACTAAAGGCTTGATCTACAACTGCGACTATCGACTAAATATGAGATATGAAATTCTTTGGCAGGAATTGTGCAGTTGCGATAAGATGTGCCCTGAAACACTAATCAAGAATTCAGTGTTTTGATTTGGAGAACCTTGATGATACACCTTCCTGAAATCTGGGCAATTATGCTGGGTCAGCTGCCAAGAGGACGTTGGATTCAAATAAAAAAAATTTACGAGATAGTAAAAGACTATGGGAATTTGGATACTGAGGATTTTGAACCCCAGTCTCCGACCTCAAATATTCCAAAGTGGAAACGAAACACGCGAAATGTTCTTCAATATCGCAAAGGTATGGGCCAAATTCGGTGGAACGGAAATGCAAGATACTTATTACCATGAGAAAATGCTTGTAGGTTTATGAAGTTATTCTTAGGTTGACGGCAGTTGTGCTTTTGGATATTTTAGATATATACCGCGAGAACAGGTGATTATGACTTTTGACGTTTGGAATTTTAGAATGTATGGACAGCACAAAATTCAAAATAACAATTAGTGGACCTGGTGTATTACCAGAAACAACGCGACTAAGCGATTTAGCCGAATTCCTAAAAAACATTGAGACAGCAATTTCTGAAACTGCAAGAACGCAGGGAGTGGAAATAGTCGAAGAGGAGATTGTCAGTCTTACAGGAATTGACAAGTCGAGCAATAAGTTAACGTTCGCAGTCACTTCTTTATTATTAGCACCAGCTGCAAGCGTTTCTGAAGCAGTTCAGACAAAGCAGTACGAGAAACTACCGCGAAAAGCCCATGAAGCGTTGCATGAAATGTCAAAACAAGCGGTCGGTCGGAACTGGAAAATAAAGTTTGATGAAGACCCCCTATTGGGAATTAAGGGAGGGACGATTTCGGAAGAAAACCAAGTATCGTCTGCGCCGTCAATAAAATATGTCGAAGGAACGACTACTATTTATGGACGCTGCATTCGAGTGGGCGGTATAAAACCCAGAGCAGAAATTCGACTTTACGCAGGAGAAACATTATTCATAGACCTGAGTGAGCAGATTGCGAAAGAATTAGCTAAAAGCCTCTACGAAGAAGTATGTATTGAAGGAATAGCTAAATGGAATACGGAGGATTGGACTATTAAGGAGTTTCAGGGCATGCGGGTCACGGTATTCAAAGCAACAGATCCGATAACAGCTTTCAAGAACTTAGCCAACGCCGCAAGAGGTAGATGGGATGGGGTAGACGCAATGGAATATGTAGAAGGATTGAGGTGGGAGCGAGAAAAATAATGATATGCTTTGACACAATGACAATTATTTGGGGTGTACAGGGCGTGGCAAAAGAAACTCAAAGCCACATGGTCCCGCGAACCAAACGGTATATAGAATATTTGGCGGAAAAAAACGAGAAGGTTATGATTCCTGCACCAGCTCTTACAGAATATCTGGTATATTTTGACCGAGAAGAGCGGAAGGACCAGAGACAGATCATCGAAAGAAATTTTATCGTACCGTCCTTTGATATAGCTGCTGTTGAGGTAGCGGCTGCCCTTCTTGGAAACACAAAAGTCATTCAGGAAATGAGAAGAAAGGGACAATATGATAAGATAAGGGTAAGTATCGATGCGCAAATTATTGCGGTCGCTATCGTGAATCAAGCAGAGAAAATCATCTCTCACGACCCTAGGCTTACGAAACTAGCAAACGAAAGAATTGTAGTGCAGGAGGTACCGGTGATACAAGAGCAGTTAAAGATGGGGTTTGACTAGCACAGCAACAACTTAGCAACTATTGACAGAAATAATGTATGACAAAAAACCCTCAATATTGCGGGGTAAAAACTAGACAGTCGCTATTATGCTTTCCTATCTTAACTTTTTCGTTCGTTTTCTGGCCGGTCTGCTCACCGGCTGGGGCCGGACCTGGGCAGAAAGCAGCTTTTCGAGCTTACTCAACAAGCTGTCACTGCCCAAAGGTCTTCGCGTGTGCGTGCATTTTATAGCTAACTCGGCCTCGTTTTACGGCTTCAAGAATTTGTAATGATTGTTCATTTTCGGAGTTGTTAGCACAAATGGTTGTAGAGACCACCGACAACGTTCCTCACCCCTTTAATTATCCCCGACAGAAAGGATCAAGACATCATGGACCTCGAGAACTGTAAAAGGGCGGCCCCCATCGTTAGCGGCATCCTGCTGGTCATCATCACAATCATGGCAAACGCCTACTGGGTAGAGGGCGTCAGGTGGGCAGACAAGGCAGACGCCGCAAAGATCCGTGGTGACACGCAGGACTTTGATCGCTGTAATCGCCACATGAAGTGCGCTAAGATCATCTTCCAAGTGGTGGCCGTTCTGATGCTCGCAACACTGGTTGCCACCGTCCCGCCTATCTTGTTCCCGAAGATGTTTTTGGTGGGGTTGATCATCAATCTTGTATGCACTGTTTTCATTGGCATTTTCTGTATTGTCTACGCAACTGGTTGTTTTTTAATCCCATTGAGGTGAGAGAATGCCCGAGAGAATGCGATAGAACATCAATCGACAATTGTTGGCAGCGGTCCAAACCCAACGCTCATCAAGGCCAATTCCTGACACCTCACTCTTTCACAAGAACAAATCGCCTTCCCTTATACATATAGCGTCTCTCAATTCCCGCCAAACCAACGAAATCCGCACCCTTTAGGGAAATTATACGGGATAGAGTTGGGATTTCAATAGGAAAAAGGATGAGCAAAAAAGGTGCTTTTTGGGCCGTTTTTTTTGTTGACTTTTGTTTGAAACTATGTTAAAATACCCGCATGTTTGCCACTGAACAAACATAACTTGTCCTGAGCCTGTCGAAGGGCCTGTCCTGAGCCTGTCGAAGGAACGCTTCACTCTTCATGAAGACAGCTTGGCACTGGCAAGGCGATTTAGACTAATGTCCGCTTCCGCGGCCTCACGTGCGAGTCGACGGTGCACTTCCGGAGGTACGCGGACCATGAATTTGCCGCTGTATCGCCGCGAACTAAGCGGCTCCCGCACAGACTCGCCATTCGCCTGCATATCTTCTACAACATCGCCCACAACCTTACGGATTCCCCGCAGAGCTTTCTCTGGCGTGGAGGCCAAATAGCTCAGACTCGGAAACTCTGCGCACAGGCCTACGTGCTCGGTATCCTCTTCGGACCAGCTCACCCGGTATGTATAACGGTCAGTCTTCGGTAGTGTTTTCATGTTCAAGCCTCTCGATAGCCTTCAGAACCTGTCTTACCTGGTACGCTTTGGCCATACCCTTGTCATTCTGGATGTTGACCCGAGGGTCCCCTTGCCACGGCATCCGGTAAATGCGGTGACTGCTGCTGCCCCGCCGTGCCGGGCCAAAGTAGTGATCGCATACTTGACAAAGGTCTTTGAACCGTACTCCTTTCGGGTTTCTCTGCATACCTTGCACAATATCGTCAATCCTTGCCACAACTATATAGTAGCAATAGTGATACTACCTGTCAAGCATCAAATTCCAGGTTTTCGCAGAATTTTCCTGCATAGCCGTAGGCCTTTGCGAAGGCGACTAAGAATCCCGGTAACCAAATCACCGGCTGGCCTGCGGCCCCCCACCGCCCTCAACCCACATCAGACCTCCCATAACCCCTTTAACCAAAACCACTTAACACTCTGTGCCTGTCCTGTCCTTACACTCTTATACTCTTCTACTCTTATACCCTTATACTTCCCAAATTTTCACTTGACATTTAACTTCTCATGCAGTATAATACCCACCGAACAAATAGAGAGTGAATATGCAATCCTAAATCCGGAGGACCAAATCATCGCTACCGAACCCCAAAATTTATCCCGTGAGATGATCTTATCTGCCTATAAGGCAGCTCTACTTATGTCGCGAATCCTCTACTTATGTCGAGAATCCTCTACTTATGTCGAGAAA
>DAOWID010000339.1 GCA_030641115.1 Planctomycetota bacterium
CTCAATACGCGCGACGAAACTGCCTCTACAACTGTAGAGAATCCTCTACAAATCGCCCCTATTTTTTGCAAAACGAACCCAAATTCCGAAAAAGTCAGATGAACGTAAATAAAGTATTAACAATGAATTATGAAAAAAAGGACACTTGGTGGACTCGGAAAAAACGAACCCAAACGAACCCAAACAAACCCAATTTGCCAGAGAGCAAAAATTCATGCAAAGTGTGTATTTAGAAAGGATTATGAAGAAAAATGCGGCTAAGGCCTATGAAAAAACAAACCCAAAACAAACCCAATTCCCGAAAAGCTCAAATGAATGTTAACTTCTTTCTCGAAAGGGATTATGAAAATCAGCCCCTCCGGAGACTTCCGGAAAACAAACCCAAACAAACCCAATCTCAAAAATCCCTTGACGCAGGGCGATACCGAGTCTATTACGAAGTGCCAACCAAGCGGGGCGAGTGGGCAAAGGTGGCGGTGATAGAGACCACCGGCCAGGATATGGATCTGGGCATCGTTCCGGAGCAAACCGGACGCGTGCTGACATCACTCGTTCCCTCTGACGCAGGTGGAATCGGCGAATGTGGTTTTATCGGTTCCAATAATAGCCTTGGCTGGGCGGAAAAGGGGGTGGTCGGAGCAGTGACAAATGCCGGTGCACGGGACACCGATGAGATCATTAAGGTTAAGAGAATAGCCGTCTACTGCAAAGATGGGTATAGCACTCGCGGAGTTCGGCCAGGAAGGCTTATAGCCGAATCCTATAACTTTCCCATCAATTGTGGAGGCGCCCTCGTTTTCCCTGGTGATTTGGTCATAGCGGACGGCGACGGGGTACTGGTCGTTCCTCGACAGCGCGCATTAGAAGTAGGAGAAATTGCCCGCCAGATTCATGTCGGCGATGAGAAATCGCGAGCTAAAAGGTACCAACGGCTCGGTATCCCTCTTGATGAGACCGTCGCAGTAGAATAGCTACTGTTTCTGGCTGATTTCCGCTTTCTGAGCGGCTGAACATGAGTAAAGTGATGTCACGGACAAGGATAATTATGCAGACGAAATGCACTCTGGCGGTGGGGATTGTTTGTCTCTTGGTTGCGAGTGCGGCTTTTGCAGGCCAGACAGTGCAAAGGGCACCTAAAATAGAAATGTCTCTTGATGTTTCGCCCGTATGGTCAGGACACCCCGTTGGCTTTTTCCTGCTGACGAAAGGGAACCGCCAGTACGTGGCCTTTTATGACCAGGAACGCCGTATGACCGTGTCAGGACGAACCTTGGATTCCAAGAAGTGGCTTCATCAAAAACTTGACTCCAAGTTGGGCTGGGACAGTCACAATTACATCACAATGGCTATCGATGCGGATGGACATATTCATCTTAGCGGCAACATGCACGTCGATCCGCTCGTTTATTTTAGAACAACCAGGTCTTACCACATCCGGAGCTTCAGGAACGTACCCGAAATGGTTGGTCGTCAGGAAAACAGATGTACCTACCCAAAATTCATCAAGGGGCCCAACGAAGAGCTTATATTCACTTACCGTGATGGAAGCAGCGGCAGGGGAAATCAAATATACAACATCTATGATTTGAAGACGCGAACCTGGCGACGATTATTGGATACGCCTTTGATTGACGGCCAAGGAAAGATGAATGCGTATATTGTTGGCCCTGTGCATGGGCCGGATGGATATTTCCACATTTGCTGGGTTTGGCGCGATACGCCCAACTGCTACACCAATCACGACCTTTCCTACGCGCGCAGCAGAGACCTGGTGCACTGGGAGACCGTAATGGGTAAGCCGATTAAGCTGCCGATGACTATCGATACTGAAGGGATCATTGTTGATCCGGTGCCGACGAAGGGTGGCATGATCAACGGAAATACGAGAATAGGTTTTGACTCCAAGAAGCGCCCAATCGTAACGTATCACAAATTCGATAAGGATGGCAGGACCCAGGTTTACAATGCAAGACTCGAGAATGGGCAGTGGAAGTTATATCAAGCCAGTGACTGGGACTATCGCTGGTTCTTTGAAGGTGGTGGAACGATCCATTTTGAAATTCGGATCTTCCCCGTAGTGCTGAAAGATGGGTCTCTGACCCAGCGGTATCGGCACGATAGATACGGGTCCGGAACGTGGAAGCTTGACGAAAATACGCTACAGCCGACGGGTGAAATGCGAGAGATGCCCCATTGGCCTAAAGCATTGGGCAAGCCGGAGTCCGATCACCCTGGTATGCAGGTGAAGTGGCTGGGCGATGCTGGTAAGGATGTCGACCCCAAGATGCGGTATTTCCTTCGCTGGGAGACACTCGGAGTAAATCGTGACCGGCCAAGGCAAATGGTTCCGAAGCCAAGCATATTGAGACTTTACAAACTGCGGTATGATTCGCGATGAGCAAGATTCTAAGCCATCGACTATGCTGGCCAGCGCTTGAGAAGAATACTTGGGTTTACGCAGACCCTCGCTATTAGTTGCTGGGCGTGTAACCCAATTTCCCCCATACGGCCCTCTGTACCTTGTACAAATCTGGATTGCCCGGTGAAGAGGATAAAGAGCCCTGGCGGCCACTACTCTGCCAGGTCTGGTAGTCCATCTTGGCAATCTCTATTGTACGCGGATCTTTCCACTTCCAGTACTCGCTGCGTCCATCTGCGAAAGAGACATTTGTCCCGTCACCGTGTCTGGCGGTAATCTGGTCCCACCATCGCTCTTGGTCGTACCAGATGGTCCAGCTCGCTGGGCTTAGCCGGCCTTCATCGAGAAAAACCATCCTCTTGCCAGACTGGCGAATCTGCAACCTGTTTTTGAGTATCTGGCCTTCGGCACCGGGTATCGCGTCATAGCCGTTCATGGCATCGACTATAGCATAAGTCACGAGCTCGCCGCGGATGCCGGTCGGACACTTGTATAACTTTATGCTGGGGCAGTATGGATACAGCAAGCCGCGTTTGATGTCAGCTATGCGCTGGTCTTCTGGGGCACCCCGGCCGGGCCAGTATGCCCAACAAGTGCCGTCTTTGTTGTGGCCACCGGTGCTTGTGTTGCCGTTGACGATTTTGCCCTCATTTTCATCCGCATACATAATCCAGGCCAGCGTCAATTGTCTGAGATTGTTAAGACATGCCGCACGTTTGCCCTGCTCTTTCGCCCTGTTCAACGCCGGCATTAATATCGCCATCAATATTGCAATAATGGCAATAACCACCAAAAGTTCTATTAACGTGAATCCTCTTTGCTTGTCCATGACCATACCGGAAATTCTTCCTGGACCTACCTGAAGAGCTCAAGAGTAAGTATATACTTCTTGACGACGCAAGTCAAGAAAAAATGTGCGGCTCCTAAAATGCTTGTCAGTCCGCCCCGGCGGATTCTTGCATCTATTTTGGCCGACTGCTCAGGCACAGAGCCTCGGGTGCTTATCTAAGCGTCTTGAGCAGCCGAATCGTCGTTTCGGCCACCATTTCGCCGCCTCCAGGGGCGATCCGCGAGTTGACCGTCTCATAACTGCCTTCGGCAAACGCCTTTTTGGTAGGGATGTAGCCGGGCGCATCCTGGCACAATTCGATTACCAGCGTGGTCTGGAAGGGACTGGCACGCTTGATTGCAAGCCCTATGTCAACAAAGACCTCGCCGGGCAGACCAACCACAGCCACGTCACGGCTCAGCCGAAAAACCTGGACCTCGAGGGGAATCGTCTCGGCACCACGCATCTCTATCGCCAGAATTTTGTAAGCCTCAACCTGTTCGAGGAAGGATAGCTCCCTTGTGCCCACTTTCTTGATGTTCTCGCGGGCCCAGCCGAGCTTGTCAGGCCCGTAACGTTGAAGCGGCGCATGGACAATCTCACTTCGCACTGCGAGCGTAGGTTCGGTAATAGCCTTTAGATCGGGTATCTTTGCCTTGACTGTGCCGGCGAGTGTGCGACCGATATGATCCGTTTTGAGTCGTTCCCTCTTGGTGACATCAATATGGTTGATGTCGCCACACGTACCCGTTCCGAAAAACAGCACAAAGTTGTGCCCGAATGTCTCGCGGAGCGACTGTTCCACGTAGAAAGGATAGTCGGCTGCGTATTTGGTTCCGCCGACGGTATCAAGGTGCAGCGCAAAGTTCACAAGTGCCGCCGCGGTACCGGCGCCGTTTGCCTCGCGGACCAACACAATCCCGACCTCTGGGTCGATTGGGCCGGCGACCCGTACGATGTCAGGGTTCAAGATGCCTGGATTGAACCGCACGGTCCCGTCTTTCATGTGGAACCGGCGATTGAATGACAGACCGCGCTGGTCAGCGACGCCAGCCTCAAGACGAACGGGCTTGGCCGCCGCGTCGGCTTGCGCGATGACCTTTACGATTTTGGCGACGAGTTCGGACGGGTAGTCTACCTTCTCATACGGATCACTACCGTGCTTAGCCACTGCGACATCGTGGAAGTGCTTTCTTAGAGCACCAAAGTAGAGCGGTCCTGTGTGCGTATGCGTGGCGGCAATCAGGATGTTTTCGGGTGGAATGCCGGTCTTTTCGGCAGCTTGTCTGCGAGCACGTGACGAGACGTCGAGCGACAGGCCGATGATGTCGCAGAAAACCAGTGCAGCGCGCTCGTCGCCCTGGCGAAGAACGACTGCCTTAGCGTTCAGCGGGTTCAGTGTGCCTGTGCTCAGCCGCTCACGAAAGTACCCGCTCATACGGTAGTCGACCGGCGGAGTGATGTCGATGACTGCGGTGCCCGCGGTCAGCTTGGTAGCGCCGGTTACAGGCACTACCTGGCAGAGAAGCGCCGCAGCCGCTGTCATAACGGCTGCCGTCGTTGAGATGTCTGGGGCTTTCATTATCATCTCCCAGCTTTGAAGTTAATGAGTTCTGCAAAATTGCAGGTTAGGCATATATTATTTAAGTCCGCCGTCGGCGGATTGATTTTCTTAAATAATCGCTTAATTATTTGTTAAAGAACAACTTACTGTTTAACGAGAAAAAATCAAAAAATGATTTTTTCTTGTCAAAGTATGCCTAACCTGCAATTTTGCAGAAGCCTTTGAAGTTACGAAAATGCATGCAGCCATCCGGCTGCACCGTTTCCACGTGGCCGAACAGGTAAAAACGACCAGGCCCCACCGTCCCCGGCACGAATTCGAACACAGCCGTGTAGGAGCGGTCATCCACGCCTATTGTGATCTGACCTGCCGGCGCCTGGTAGGACCAGTCGAACCGGATATGATACCACCGGTCGGGCTCGAAGGCCGGACCGATGTTGAATATCTTGGTTGCGCGTCCCTGGAAATGCGAGCCGTAGTTCCAGACCACGCATCTGGGCCTGTCGCCGAGTCTGGCAAGTTCGATGCGGGACCAGGGCTCCTCGCGGATGGCCTGGCGGTCGGAGCGATCAGCCACCCAGGTCATTATCTCCATAAAGTGCTTTCCGCCACCCTTGGGGGCGAGGTAGCCGGTGTCGAACTTGACGTCGAACGCGACAGCGCCAGCGTTGACATGGTCCTCGCCCAGATATGTGGCCGTACCGTTGTGCTGACCAAGCGTTCCGATACCGGCGCCTTGCCAGATCTTCTTCGGCTTCCGCGTGTTCCATACTCTGTCCACCCACCGGACGTAATGACCTTGGCGAACCAGAGGCCATTGCTGGTCCACCACGGCGACAGGATTGGCCGGAGGGGCTGTGTTTTTCTGCCTGGTCAACTCTTCTAAAAACCGTCGGGCTTTCTTTGCCTCAGCCAGTGTTTGTTCCAGGTTTCCTTGCTGGAGGCACTCTACAATCAGCGGGCCACGCGTGAAGCCCCCTTTCTTGAGGCGCGCGAGAACCGCTGGGAAATCGACTTGGCCTGTCCCTGGCGTCACTGACACATTCTTGGGATGCTTGTAATCTTTAACGCACATGCCGACCACCAGACCGTCCACGGTGGCAGCATCGGCGACGGGGTCGAGTTCGGCGTTGGAGTAGTAGAGGATGTTGCCCGGGTCATACCATATCCGGAAGTTCTTGTGGCCGACCATTTCGACGGTTTTGCGGCACTGAGGCCCGGTCGCGTTGAGTCCGCCGTGCGGCTTAATGCTAATGCCAATACCTTTGTCGGCGGCGTAGTCACAGCATTCGGCGATGGCCTTGTAATACGCCTCGTAGAGCTTCTGATTGCCGGTTCCGCCCATCAGCAGATTTCTCGCACCGCACGCGGCGCAGTTGTCGATGAGTTTCTTGAGGCCCTTGATACCTGCTTCGAGTGACTTGGCGACGGGGATGTCGCCGCCATATACTGACAGGACAGCCAAGCCGCGTTTTTTCACCTCTTCGCCGACCTGCTCAGCCTCTTCGAGAGTTGTGCGTACGGAAATTACGAGCCGTGTCTCGGACTTTGTAGTCATCAGGCCCACGTACTTGAAGCCGGCCTCAGCAATGGCGTCGAGCGCCACGCGGTAATCGTGCTGGTCCCATGGCCGCGTATAGCAGCCGATCTGCCACCGGTCGTCCGCAGTGGGTTCCCTTTTGGGCGCCGCGGATGAAGACGCGGCATAGGAGGCTAGAAAACCTGTCGCACCGAGTTTCAGAGCACTGCCCAGAAAACCCCGACGAGATTGTCGATCAAACGAGTTCATTTCTGTTTTCCCCTTTCCGCCAGACGTAAGGCGGACTACAAACAAGTTTCCAAAGAGGACGATCCCTCTTTGCAGTTAGCCTTCGCGAATCTCGCGTTTCTCAGCGTCATAAATCATTCGGCGCCCAGTATCATACGACCGCATTGCCATAATACAGGCTACCGCGTGCTGATAACCGGCGTCAATCGAGGCATTGGGCGTCTTTCGTGAACGGATGCACTGAAGCCAATCGAGGAAATGGTCGGGTCGCTGGACTTCCTTAACGGGCTTTTTCCCCCGTATTTGGCCCCTTCTCTTTCCCCCGCCTTCGGCGGAGATTACAGGCGCGTTCCAGTTGACCATATCCAAGACACCCTGGTCGCCGAATATCTTGAAGCTATTGCCGCTGCCGTTGCCGAAGTTCGTCGAGTAGCTGACCATAAATCCCTCCGGGTAAATCCACAAGGCCTGGACATGGTCGGGGCTGGTGAAGTTGTGCTCGTCCTTCCAGACGAAGGTGCCACCCAGACAGACGCAGCTTGTAGGGAACTTGGCGCCGGTGATGTAATGCACCAGATCGACGAAGTGACTGCCCAGCCCGGGGATCGGCCCATCCGAGAACTCTCGGTAGCCGTACCAGCCGGAGTATTTTACAGGATCGAATGGGCGATAAGGTCGGTCCATGAGAAATGCCTTCCAGTCCACGTCTTCCTCTTTGACGTCCTTGACGTACCTATACCAGTACGGCTGCTCGCCGTTGCGGCACTGCTCGATCCGTCCGACTGTCCCGAGGATGCCCGTCTTATAGAGTTCCCGGCAGCCGGCGAAAGTGGGGAAACTACGCAACTGTGTACCGGCCTGGACGATTATGTTGGCCTTCTTGACGGCGTCATAGGTGGCCTTGAGTCTGTCGAATCTCTTGGCCAGTGGCTTTTCACAGTAGGCGTCCTTTCCAGCCTTGGCAGCGGCGGTGAGGTGCGTAGTATGTTGGTGGTCGCAGGAGGCAATCGTGACAGCGTCAATATGGTCCAGAGCCAATAGGTCGCGGTACGATGAGAATTGCCGGGCCTCACGCCCATACCATTCCTTGACCTTCGCGGCGGCGGCTTCACGACGGAGCCGCCATGTGTCGCACACGGCTGTGATTTCGGCGTTCTGGCTCTTGGCATGCTTGTGTATGCTGGGCATGTGGAAGCCAGACCCCTGGCCGCCACAGCCGATGATGCCGATTGAAAGCCGGTCGTTGGCGCCGATAACGCGGGCGTAGCTCGTGGCGGAAAGGGCCAAAGCGGCGCTTCCAGCCGCGGCGGTCTTCAAGAATTTTCGGCGGGAATAAGACTTACGCATTGTGTATCCTCCAAAAAGGGGTGAATTGATAGGCAGCTTCATCTGCTATTCTCCATCCAAACTCACTTGACAACTCTGTTTCTGGCATTATATCAGATGAATCTTGAGCTGTACAATTATTTTGGCTGCCTTGGGCATAGGAACTGGATTTGTGGCACATATTTAGTACTATTAGTCTGTCAATATTGATTTTATGGTTCAGAACCTGCGGTAAAACCGCAGGCTAAATATTTAGCCCCACGTTTCACGTGGGGTTCTTACCCACAAATTCGAATTTGACACACTACTATTATTGCACCGAGCGTTCGCAGACATGAAGGGAAGGTGGCTATGAAACAACGGGCTTTAGTTGTAGCCGGGTTTATTGTCGTTTCAATCCTGACAGTCGTATGCCATGCGGATAGCATCGTCAGACTAAGTCCGCATGTTTCAGTTCATCAGGATACTGTCAACGGCGTATTTATTCAAAAGAACGGACGAACGCTCGTTATTTACGGCGATCCCAGCGGATCTCTGCAACAGGTGGACAAGGTTCTTTTCACGCACAGTCGGCGCGATGTGGTCTGGGCCGGACGTAATCTGGTTGAGAACGGAGCGGAGTCTGTTGTGCCCGCCGGCGAAGCCGACAAGTTTACGAAAGTCGATCATTTCTGGTCATCATTTGCCACGAGACGGTTCCACGACTATGCGCAACAGACAACCAAAATACTGACGAAACCTTTGAAAGTTGATCGGACAGTAAGCGAGGCAGACGCGCTTGACTGGCAGAATACCGCAATAACGGTGATAGACACGCCTGGGTATACGAGAGGTTCGGTGTCCTATTTTATGGCCATCGATGGTCTGAAGTATGGATTTGTTGGCGACATTATCTTTGGTGACGGGCATCTGTTGGATTTGTACAGCCTACAGGACGCCGTCCCCCAGGCGAAGATTGGTGGTTATCATGGATATGCCGGCAGACTTGGTGAGCTGATAAAAAGTCTTCGCAAAGTCATCGAGCAAAATCCGGATATCCTGGTTCCAGCCCGCGGTCCCGTTATCAAGAATCCTAAGATTACTATCGAACGTTTGATCCGAAGATTGCAGGCAGCCTATAGGAATTATCTATCCATAAATGCTGGGCATTGGTATTTCAAGGATCGCTATGAAACACTTGCCGCAAGAGTGCTCGAGTCACCCGCACAGGTGGACTGGATGCCTTATGCAGTTGTTGTCAGAAAGGCGCCGCCGAGTTGGATCATTCCGATCAATAATGCGCGGCTTCTCCTATCACGCGACAAGGCGGGCTTTTTGATTGACTGCGGCTCTGAGGCGATCATTAGGGAAATCATTAAACGGAGGGAGAGCGGAATCCTCTCGAAACTCGACGGTTTATTCATAACACATTATCACGACGATCATACCGATAGAGTTACACAGCTCGTCCGAGAATTTGGCTGTCCCGTATATGCCTGTGAAGGATCAAAGGATATTCTGGAGCGTCCTGGAGCTTATCGGCTTCCCGCCATGACATCAAATGCGATTGGTGATCTGACCGTTGTCCTTGACGGACATAAAATGCGATGGAAGGAATTCAGCCTGACGTTCCACTATTTCCCGGGGCAGACATTGTACCACGATGCGTTGCTGGTCGAAAAGGATGGCGGCGAGAAGATATTCTTCATAGGTGATTCTTTCACGCCTTCTGGAATCGATGATTATTGCCTGCAAAATCGCAACTTGCTCCATGATGGTATGGGCTATTTTTACTGTCTGGATTTCTTGCGGAAGATGTCTCCTGATTACCTGCTCATCAATCAGCACGTCCTTGAGCCTTTTCGCTTCTCACAGAATCAGCTCGACCACATGACAAACGTACTGGAAAAACGCAGGCGAATATTAGCTGACCTGTTCCCGTGGGATGAGCCAAACTATGGTATTGATGAACGCTGGGCCGGAATATATCCGTACGGTCAAAAGGCAAAACCGGGACAACATCTGGAAATAGCAGTCAAAATCCTTAACCACTCAGATTCTCGCAAGGTGTATACTGTCAAGCCGAACGTTCCTGACGGTTTTCGGGTGGAGCCTAAACACGCTTCCGTAAACGTTGAACCGAGGAAAGAAGCCGAAATCCACTTCCAAATAACTGTGCCGAATAAGGTGACGAAAAGTCCCCACGTAATTACGGCGGATATAGAATTTGACAAATGGGTTTTGCACCAATGGTGTGAGGCCATGATAGAAATCAGCGAATGAAATAGAGGGACTATATTTCGCATGGAGAAAGCGCGATGAAACGACGTTCATTTCTCAAACTTACCGGCTGTGCCTGTACGTCAGCAATTTTGGGCTGGCATTCAACATCGGCTAAGAGCTATGGTCGCAGCGTTGGACGGGACGGCCTATCAATCGATAGTGACATGCTGCGACACCGGAATCAAAACCGTTCGACCGTGGTGTGTCAAAATGGAATTGTCTGCACAAGTCAGCCCTTGGCCAGTATGGCCGGAATCGACATTCTCAAGGCGGGAGGCAACGCCGTTGACGCCGCGGTTTGCGCCAATGCCATGCTGAGTGTGGTCGAGCCGATGAGCTGTGGGCCGGGCGGTGACCTGTTCGCCATTGTCTGGATCGAAAAAGATAGAAAGCTATATGGGCTGAATGCCAGCGGGCGTTCGCCCTATGACTGGAGTCTCGAAGATACCCAAAAACTCGGCCTGAAAAGGATACCTGTCTATGGGCCATTATCCTGGAGTGTTCCCGGCTGCGTGAGTGGCTGGGCCAAGTTGTTGGAGCGAATGGGCAAATTCAAGCTCAAAAGGGTTCTCGAAGCGCCAATATATTATGCACGCGAAGGATTTGGCGTGTCGCCGATTATTGCCGGCTACTGGCGATCGGTAAATGCTAAGAAATTCCCTACCCTCGGAAAGGTCTATGCGCCCAACGGCAAGATACCAAGGTTTGGTGATATCTTTAAGAATCCCGATATGGCCAGTTTCTTTGAGATTATCGCCAAAGGCGACGCTGAAGCCTTCTATCGCGGGGAAGTCGCCGAAAGAATCGTGAAGTTCTCTAAGGCTAATGGTGGCCGCTTTTCCATGCGTGACTTTAGAGAGCATACGGCTGACTGGGTGGAACCAGTTAGCGCCAATTATCATGGCTTTGATGTTTGGGAACTACCACCTAATGGCCAGGGTATCGCAGCACTTCAGATACTCAATATTCTGGAGAATTTTGACATTTCCTCTCTGGAACCCAATTCCGCCGA
>DAOWID010000381.1 GCA_030641115.1 Planctomycetota bacterium
CACATCTTCTCAAGCCCGGCTTTGGCGCTCTTGGCGTCGAGGCATCTCAAAGTCACGGCTTCGGTAAGCAGGCCCGGTATCGGTTCATCTATTTTCTTAATCTCAGAAAGAATCCTCTCCAGGTTTTCGCTCGTATCACAGACGATCAGAGAATTGCTCTTGTCAACAATCGTAATATTGCCGCTCGCGGAAGACAATTTTTCAAGCACAGCTTTGGCGTTCTTGGCATCAAGAGACTTCAACGTTATAGCTCTAACAACAAGATCAGGTATGGGCTTGTCTATTTTCTTGATTTCAGCAAGAATCCTTTCCAGATTCTCTTCTGTGTCAAAAATAATCAAGGAGTTGCTTTTTTCAAGGATGGCGATATTGCCAAAGCTGGAAGACATATACTGAAGTGCCGTACCGGCACTTTTCGCGTCGCGGTACTTTAGAGTTACGATTTCAAGGAACAACTTGGGTGCATCTTCGAGCGGCCCTGAAGTTCGGGCCGGGCGCCGCGGTGTGCCTCTTGGTTCGCTGGGAAGCTTCTCAAAAGGATTGTTACGGCCAACCTTCGAGGGGCTGCTTTGTCCGGGCTTAGCCTGAACCACGTTGGGTTGCGCCAAACCATACAATATTCCAACGGTCAAAATGAAACACCACAACGTCACTTTCGCGTACGTTGGTTTATTCATCGGGGGGCTCCTTGTTCTGGATTGTATAAATGACAATGGTGATATCACACTTTAGCTGAGTGGAACCGTCATTGAGAGATTGTATTTCAAGCGACTCTATCCAAACCTTTTGGGCACGGCCTTGTAACCTCTCCATTAAGCTGATTATATTGCCATATACACCTGCAACGCTTAATATCGCACGCTTAGCGACTATACCGGAAAGATTTTTGGATTGGCCGCCTCCAGGGCCTGCGGCACTCGGTGGAAATCTAAGCAAATGAACTGTACAGCCCGCTCGCTCAGAAAGGGGACACAAATCACTGAAGAACTCTTTTGCCTTTTCAGGACTAAACAGTGTCCCTTCAAGCTGCACGCACTGCTCCTGCAATTTTTGCAGCTCTTTCTTCCTACCCTTGACCGTGTTGCTGACGGTTTTCTTTTTCTTTGCGATGTCGCCTACAACACACTCATACTGCTGCGCTGCTGACAGATAACGGACGTGTGGAGCAACAGTCGAGATATACATTGCTATTGTTGCAATGATAATCAGCGCACCGAAAACAGCATATCTTGATGTGCGATTCAATTTGGCAAGACTACCAAATACCATCAATTATTTCCCCTTCTCCAAGGTCAAGGAACAATCGATTTTATACGTGACTAATCCACTATCTAGGTCGAGTTTCTCTGTCTCAATCTCAGAAGCTGAATCGATCAGGCTCGATTCATTCAGCATGTTCACAAACAAATTAACAGCCTCGTATGATGCCGATAGACCGTCAAGGCGCACCCCGGAATTCCCTTCGTGGAATAGCTGAATTATGCGCACATTTTTGGGCGTTCGATTCCGGATATCGTTCAAGAGGCCGGCCCAGTCGATGTCAGGGTGCAAACTTGAAACCTCATTCATCAGGCTCGGTCTATCCGATAGGAATTCAATTTGCTTATCTAATAATTCCCGCTCTCTAAACAGAGTATGAATATCCTGTACCGACACCGTCTGTTTTACCCGGGTGATGTCTCCATTCACCCTCTCAGTCATCAGATCTATGCCACCTACAGCAAACACCATGAGAAAAATCATGGCTGCCATAATATTGCCTGCTACAAGAGCCTGCTTTCTCGTGGATTTAACTTCGGCTGCCTCCCGAGGAAGGATGTTTATTCTTAGATCACCGTCATTTGTACCCAGAAGCTTCATAGCCAGGCCAATAGCCACGACTGAAGCTGCCGTTTTTCCAACGGCGCTGTTCTGCCCAACGGGTGTATCCTTACATGCTTCTTCGGCCGTTCTGACCTGTAGATTGACACCGGTAACGTTGGCCTTCAGAGACTCCTCAGCATTCCCAGGCAATTGCACAGAATCTGCTACCACAACGACTTCCCACCCCTCTGGAACACTCGTGACATCGGCAGTATCATAAAATCGAATGATCGCATTTATCTCCTCAGCAAGCCATTGACAAAGCTCTTGTGGCACAGCCTTTTCTTTGGTGATATGCCTGGTTCTGACAAAATCCAATGCCTGCTTCTTGAAGACGCACAGAGTTAAAGCGCTTCCCCGCAGTATAGCCAGCAGCACATTGCAGTCGAATTTCCCCGCTATCCTCTTAGCGTAGAAGGCCCTGGCATAGGCGAGCAGCGGCGGTTCAATTGCCTCAACATTAACACCGGCATTACCACAGGCTTTGACGAGCGCAGCTACCTGTTCGGCGTCTGTGGCAGATACAAAGAGTCGGCTGCTTCCCCGTTGTGCGGCTGAACTTGTTCCACAGAAGTCGAACGCAATTTTTTTGCCTGATAAGGGAACACAGCGTTTCATTTCATCATGGACAAACTGCCCTACATTCGTTGGAACTTGTGTGGGCGTGTCCATGATCTGCACAAGCATAGGCCTTGTGACTAACGACACTGCGGCCTGCCTCAGCCTGACCCATATTCTACCCCGCCTTTCCAATTCCCTTATGCCTCTGGCAAGTATTGCAGGGTCTTCGACGCTGCCATTCTTTATCGCTCCATCGGGAACAGGGCCGCTGACGGCCTTTAGTAACTTGACGCCCTTGCGGTCCTTCTTAAGAACCGCCATACATATCCGGTCGTCAGAAATATCTATTCCCAGTGCGGTCTTGGCGTGGAGCTTCACTCGTTTATCCTTAAATTATCGATTTTCATCACGTAAGGCGGCCCACTGCTGTGCACCGTCACGTCGGCTCCAATTCTTGCGACAAAGCTCTGTGATGAGGTGCCTGTCGACTCTATTGTCAGACTGGGCAAAGAACCTGAGACAGTTGCGGTGTATGAGCCGCCGTCGAACGATTTATTGTCAAAGCCATCGTCCCATTCGCGGTCAGTTCGGATCTGGGCAAAAGCATCATTGAGGCCAGCTTCCGCAACGGCGAGGGCCTGAGCAGCCCAGACTTGGTTTTGCATAAGCTGTATTTCTTCGGTGTTCATCTGTAGCATGCCAATGACTAAGGCAGCCAGTAGCGCTATTGCAAAGACCGTTAACAGAAGCGCCGAACCATTATTTGTTTGTTCAACTTTCATATCTTCAAAACACTTAGGGCCGGATATCCTCATCTAACTGCAAGACCACTGCCCAGCCGTCCCAGTATCTGCTGTAGGCACAAAGATAATGACTATCATCACACTTTGCCAAGGCGGGCTGTACAGCTATACCAGAATCGAACTCGAAGCTTGTCTTTTTGATAATTGCCCAACTGCCTGCATGAACGGTTAGGATTACTGCCCAACCATCCAACCAAGGGCCGGTGTAGGCACAAAGATAATCACTGCCATCAATCTTTGCCAAAGCAGGGCTTATCCCACCCCAGGTCTCAAACTCGAAGGATGTCTCTTCGGAGACTGTCCAGGTGCTTGTATTAACGCTCCAGACCTCAGCCCGGCCATCCAACACAAAGTCAGTATAAGCACAAAGGTAGTGACTATCGTCAATCTCTGTCAAAGCAGGGCTCCCTCCAAACCATGTATTGAACTTGTAAGGCGTCTGTTTGGAGATCGTCCAGTTGCTTGTATTAACGGCCAAAACGGCAGTCCATCCTTCCCAGTCCGGTCCGGTGTACGCACAAAGGTAGTGGCTATCATCAATCTTTGCCAAAGCAGGGGTCCAGCCGTCTTGGTTATCAAACTCGAAAGGCGTCTCTTCGGAAATCGTCCAGTCGCTCGTATCAACAGTCAATACAACAGCCCATCCATTCGAATTTGTTCCGGTGTACGCACAAAGATAGTGGTTATCGTCTATCTTTGCCAAAGCAGGGTATTGCCCGTTCTGGTTGTCAAACTCGAACGCTGTCCCTTTTGAGATCGTCCAGTTGCTCAAATTGACGGTCAGAACAACAGCCCAACCATCCGAATTCTCACCGGCGTACGCGCAAAGGTAATGGCTATCATCGATCTTTGCCAAAGCAGGGTATTGCCCTTCTTCGCTATCAAACTCGAAAAGCGTCTCTTTGCAAATCGTCCAGTTGCTTGTATTAACAGCTAAAACAACGGCCCAACCATCGGAGTTGTGACCAGTATAAGCACAAAGATAATGGCTATTGTCAATCTGCGCCAGGGCGGCAGATGTCCCTATGGTCGCGTCAAACTCATAAGGTGTCCCCTTTGTTATTATTGTCGGACCCGGAAGAGCGTTGGTCCTGAGGTAAGCGTGGCCGATAAAGGTCTTATCCGCCCCGAGTGCTGATGAATTAGCCAATGTCGCCTGATACTTTACACTGCGGATGTTGTTAACATCGGTTAAAGGCGTATCCAGATCACAGGCATCGTAACAGGTGAATTGCAACTGGGTGGTCGGCCCAGCCAGGTCAGAAAGGCTCCCAACAGTGCCAAACTCAACATAGCTGTTTGCACCAATATCGTATCTTAAGTTGTTGCCATCATTGTCTTCAAATTCGATATAACCGTTAGTCTCGGCCAAATCACTCACAGCGGTTATTCGGACGGCCTTTGAGAGGTTGCGGTAAAAGTGGTCCATCAGGACTCTACCATTCTGGAGTGTTTCGGCAGCACCCTGTTGGGAGTTCCAACTGTTTTGTATGGCCCTGAATTGTGGCAATACGGCTGCGAAGACAATGCTCATAATGGCCATAGCTATAACCATCTCAACGAGCGTCAGCGCTGTGTGCAATCCGGCCTTATTGCTTTGACAGGACATCACCACTACCTTTCCGATGCTTACATCTGCTGCTCGTATTTTCGGCACAAAATAGGGCGCTCATTACGTGAGCATTTGAATTATCCGCCACGCAGCACGAGAATGAAAAAGGTGAAATAAATCGGACTATTTTGCGATGTTGGGTCGTTTTTATCAGGCATAAACCACCATCACGAGAGAAAAATCCTCGCCACAGTATCCAGACCCGATAAGCTTACCACCGTCTGGCAATAAGGGTGCTTAGCGTAACCTCGATTTCGTCAGCCTCAAGGTTGCTGTTGGCGTTGAGGTCATAGCCCACTGACACGGTTATCTTTCTGAGATTGGAACCTGCGGAGACATCCTCCACGCTGCCCAGGTATGAGCCATCGAGAGAAGAGTCAGCTTCTGCAAATGTGTCACCGTAGTTGTAGATCGAGCGCGCTTTTATCTCATCGAGCTTGGCCTCGGCGAGCATGAGGCTGCGTGTTCTGCGTTCAATAATGGCGGTGTTGAGGTGGGCAGTTGTCATAGCTTTTAGAATCGGAACGATCGCGATCGCCAGCAGTGTTGATGCAACAACGACCTCGGTGAGAGTGAGCCCCGCCGCTCGGTTCTTGTCCTTCAATTTGCCCTTTTCACCTATCATTAGTTTTCAGCACACTTTGCTGCGCCCGTTGCTGGAACAATAGTGATTGTATAGCTCTTCCCATCAGCGGAAACGGTTAGTGCACTACCGCTTCCGGCTTTCAGATTGCCCAGCGGACCAAATTCGAACGTATTGTCGCCGGTACAGCTAACGTTGGAGTCAATAGTGTGTGAATCCACCGTTTCTCCGGTATCGCGGTTTTCTATTTCATAGGCGGTATACGGAGCGGCGCCGACCATCTTTAGCTCATAGCCTTGGGTATTGCTTGCGGCGTCGGAAATGGCAAGGCTGCGTGTCCGACGCAGGTCGGTGACAATCTTGCGGGCGACGGTATCGGCTTTTTGTTTTGAAATGATAGCGTAATTGAGCCTCGGCACCGCAACAGCGGCAAGTATGCCAAGAAAAATTACGACTATGATCAGCTCGACGAGACTGTAGCCTGCCTCGTTCTTTGCCATAGTGCAAACTCACTATAGAAAACTAACAAGGATGGCTACGAACTGTGTAATAGCCATCCTTGTCAATAGACTTCAGGAAACAGGTAAGAGTTCTCGTCCTACCTGCGTTTCTTTAGTGGTTATGGCCGCTATCGTCGACCCTATTGTTAGCCGCCAGGACATTGGGGTACGCTGCGCCGGTCACAGGGCAGATCGGCTCACCATCGGGAAAATAATCGGTGTTGGTTGTGACCGCCTGCAAGTTGGCTGGCCATGAGCCAGTGTTTGAGTAGTACAATTCGATCTGCGAGTTTATCAGATCGATGTTAGTCTTGCAGGCGTTGGCCTTGGCACTGGCTGCACCTCCAACAATTCTCGGAATGGCAATTGCCGCCAGGGCGCCCAGGATCAAAACCACGATCATCAATTCAACCAGTGTGAAACCTTTTCTTGACCGCATTTTGTTCTCCTTCTGAAAAAATACCAGTGTTCTCAACTGCTAATTGAAACATCGACACAAAATCGGCGGTACTTTATAATAAAAAGCCGCTCGAAAATTGGAGTTTAGTTCGGCGAGCCCATCCCCTACGGCAAGCATTCTTTATCGGAAGTCCGCCTCTGGTCCGCCCCGACTACTTCAAGTATTGCATGTAATCGAACATTGGCAAATATACAGCCATGAGGATGAACCCGACAATAACTCCCATAATAACCGTCAAAGCTGGTTCCAATTTCGTAAGCAAAGCCTTTATTGTCCTGTCGATATCTCTGTCCAAAAAATCAGCGCCTTTGTTCAGCATCGTTGCCAGCTCGCCCACTTCCTCCCCTGAGATGGCTAACTGTGTGATCACCGGAGGGAAAAGATCATACTTTTTCAAGGATCTTCCCACAGGATTACCCGCATGAATCGCTTCCTGTAACTCTTTAGTAATCTCGGTCATCTCATGATTGTGAGCAACGAGACTTGCTATATTCAAAGCCTCGACCAGCGAGACTCCCACAGACACCAGCATCGCAAACGTCCGTGTAAAATGTGAGACCACAACCATCCGGTTGAGTTTAGCAAAGATAGGCATGTTTAGTTTGAAAGCATCCCACCTTGCTCTGATACGTGGGTCTCTTGATAGCCTTCGCAGTAATAGTGCCACTGCCACGCCCACGATAGGGATTGCCCACCACCAGTTTCTGATCAGAACACTTAGCACCACGAGCACTTGCGTTGGGCCAGGTAACGGCACGTGCAACCGTTTGTATAATTTCGAAAACACGGGTACGACAAAAACCAAAAGGTTGCCAACAACAACAAGGCAGATGACGCCCATTATGATCGGATAGATGAAAGCAGCCTTGACCTTCTGGTTTAGATCCGCCTGTTTTTCCAAATATTGAGCACTCATCTCGATCGCTGTTGCTAATCCCCCGCCAGACTCACCAGCCTCAATCATTCCAAGGAAGAAGTCCGAGAACATGTGTCTGTGAGCTTCGAATGCGTTCTTCAGGCTTGAGCCGGTTTCAACGTTTTGCCTGATATCGGTGATCACATCCTTAAAGGCCTGATTTTCAGCCTGTTCCTCTAAAGTCTCCAGGCACCTTAGGACTGGCAGCCCCGCCGAGTACATTTCCGCAAACTGATAGGTAAAGGCTATTACTTCCGATCGCTTTATTTTCTTGCGTTTTTTTGTCGGCGCTTTGGCGCGGCGGGCTTTCAGAAGAACGTAACCCATCTTGGCCAGTTCCTCGCGCAGAACGGCGACACTGGCAATATCGTCGTAGGTAGCGGAGACCTTGTTCCCGATCCGGTCTGTCGCAGTGTACTTATAGGCCGGCATCAATCCCTCCTCACATCGACGACCCGCATCAACTCATCGAGTGTCGTTAAGCCATTGAGAACTTCATCATTTGCACTTTGGCGAAGGGTCTTCATGCCTTCTCTAATTGCCTGTTGCTTAATAGCGTCATCGCCGGCCCCATCGAGTATCATTCTGCGGATTGTCTGTGAAACACACAATATCTCATAGATCACCTTGCGTCCGCGATATCCGGTCCGGTAGCAGCTCTCGCAACCCGAATTCCGGCAAAGTTCGACCTTCTCATTCGGACAAGACTCTCCAAACAGGCACTTCAGCTCATCCTCGGATGGCTGATAAGTCTGCTTGCACTCGGAACAGGACGTTCTTACCAGCCTTTGGGCCACTGTCCCTAAGAGAACTGAAGAAACAAGAAACGGCGGTATGCCCAGGTTGATCAAGCGCGATATCGCACCTGCTGCGTCGTTGGTATGAAGTGTGCTGAATACGAGATGCCCAGTTAGGGCCGCACTGACAGCTATTTCTGCCGTTTCAAAGTCACGGATCTCGCCGACCAATATAACATCCGGATCCTGCCGTATTATGCTTCGCAGTGCTGAGGCAAACGTCATCCCCGCAACCGGTCTGACCTGCACCTGGGTAATGCCATCTAGACGGTACTCGACAGGGTCCTCAACAGTAACAATATTTCTCTCAGGCGTATTCACTAATTGGAGAACCGAATATAGTGTGGTCGTCTTTCCGCTGCCGGTTGGACCGGTCAGAAGTAACATCCCATAGGGATTACTAACCAGTTCTCGAAATTTCTGATTGTCATCTGGCGAGAGCACCACAGCGTCAAGCGACCACTTACTCGCGTTCTTATCGAGCACTCTGATAACTATCTTCTCGCCCCCTATCGATGGCAAGGACGAAACCCGCAGATCGTATTCTCTACCATGATGCCGTATAATCATGTGACCGTCTTGAGGAAGCCTTCGTTCAGAAATGTCCATATCTGCCATAATCTTGATGTGCGATACCACCTTAAGCTGTGCGGACGATGGAACATCAATCGCACTGTGCAATATCCCGTCCGTACGGTACCGTATCTTCACGTCAGACTCTTGCGGCTCGATGTGTATGTCACTTGCCCGGCCATCAATGGCGCCCCTTATTATGGAGGAAACCAGCTTTGCGATAGGAGCGTCGGCTACTCTTGCTGATTTCTGTTCAGCTTCGTCTTGCTGGACGCTCTTGCTCGCATCTTCCTTCATCCGCATCGAGACTATGGTCTGCTTTGTCACGTTCGCTACACTAAAGTGATAGCGTATTGCCTGTCGTACAGCGCTCGGCGTGGCAGCAAGCGGAACAACTTTGTACCCCGTTTTCATCTCGATCTGGTCTCGCACAGACAGATCCAAGGGGGAGCTCATTGCTACCAGCAGGTGATTATCTTCCTTCCTTACTGCAATCAGATTGTGCTCGCTGGATGTGTCATAAGACACCAAGTGAGCTACCATTGGGTCAACCATATCGGGGGAAAGATTAACAAATTCTATCTTGTTGGCGGCAGCAACAACTCTGGTGAATTGCTCTTCATTGAGAAGATTCTCTTTGTTCAATATGCTTATTAGACTTTGTCCGGTCTCTTGCTGCTGAGCGAGGGTGCTCTCAAGAGTCTTCTCATCGACAATCTTCTCTCGCATAAGAAACGATATTATCGGGTCCTGCTTATCCATAATAATCCTGTTTGTCTAAAGACCTTATCCACAGTGACTATCGACACGGCCCAGCGATGACTTAAAGGCAAACACACCTCAGTACGCTTTTATTGTCCTGTATTACAGACAGAAGGCCGATAATTACATCCTCGTTGCGAGACTGGGAAGAAGGTTGTAAATCGTGGACACTATGATACGCTATGGTAAAGGTGGGTTCTTTGGATTCTTGCTTGATTTGGCGTAAGCTGGTACCGATAAAGAACTTGTGACTCGCAAAAGCCATATTAGGCTAAACAGGATTGTCAAGCGTTTCCGGATAGCCTCCGGGTAAGTGACCGGAGGTCATAGCGACGCGGGGACAATCACGGCAGGGCACATGTATGCGCAAGTCAGTTATATATATGCTCATAGCCATCAGTGCACTGGCTGTCACTACTGTCGTGATAGTCCTGGTCACCATCCTTAGGCCTGCTCTCACGGTAGCGGACATATTAGCTGTTTACCAAGATGAAGCCCAGTACAGCGGGCTGACGATCAGCTACCCGCTTAATGACACACTTTTTCCCCCGGAGATTGTGCCGCCAACATTCCGCTGGAAGGATGACATATCCAAGTCCCAGACCTGGCTGATCACGCTCAAGTTCCAGGATGACAAAGGACGCTTGAATTTCCTCACGCACACTCCGCAGTGGACACCCGAGTCAAGAGACTGGGAGGCCATAAAAAAACGATCTTTGGAAAAGGAGGCAGAGGTAACAATTTTGGGCGTCAACCGGTCCAAGCCGGTAAGAATCGTGTCAGGAGGTCGAATCTCAATCAAGACATCTAAAGATGAGGTTGGCGCGCCTTTATTTTATAGGGAAGTGAACCTACCCTTTATTGATGCTGTCAAAGACCCTTCGCACATCCGCTGGCGTTTTGGAGCAATTTCCTCACCGCAGCAACCTCCAGTCGTCCTGGAGAACTTGCCGGTCTGCGGAAACTGTCACTCGTTCACCAAGGATGCAAAGACCTTCGCAATGGACGTAGATTATGCCAACAGTAAAGGCTCATACGTTATTACAAAAGTCGCAGAAGAGATGCTTCTGGCTACAAGTGACATTATCACGTGGAATGACTACAGAAGGGAGGACGGGGAACAGACGTTCGGCCTGCTTTCCCAAGTTTCTCCGGATGGCAGGTATGTGGTCAGCACAGTGAAGGATAAGTCCGTCTTCGTTCCAAGGCCGCCTCTGGCCTTTTCTCAACTGTTTTTTCCCGTCAAAGGCATCCTGTGCGCATACGACATACAAGCACAGACCTTCGGCTCATTGCCCGGAGCAGATGATCCGCAATATGTCCAGAGCAATCCATCCTGGAGCCCGGATGGCAAGTACATCGTCTTCGCCAGAGCTAAGGCGTACGACCTAAGGCATACACGCGGCATGGGCAACGTGCTTCTGACCCGCGAAGAGTGCAAGGAATTCACCGAGGACGGAAAACCCTTCTTGTTCGACTTGTATAGGATTCCATTTAATGACGGCAAAGGCGGCACACCTGAGCCGATTGAAGGCGCTTCCAGCAACGGCATGAGCAATTTCTTCGCGAAGTACTCACCCGATGGCAAATGGATTGTGTTCTGCAAGGCAAAAAGCTATATGCTGCTTCAACCCGATAGCGAACTTTACATCATCCCATCTGAGGGAGGCCAGGCCAGAAGACTTCGATGCAACACAAGTCGCATGAACTCTTGGCACAGTTGGTCACCGAATGGCAAGTGGCTGGTGTTTTCCTCGAAAGCGAGTTCAGCCTACACGCAACTTTTTCTCACCCACATCGACGGACATGGACGCAGCACTCCTGCCGTGCTGTTGGACCATCTCACTGCATCGGACCGAGCGGCGAACATACCCGAATTCGTCAATGCCAAGCCTTCGGCAATTAAGAAAATCCGCGAAAAATTCCTGAACGATTATTCCTTTGTCAGAGCGGGAAATGAGTTCTACAAACATGGTGAGCCTGACAATGCGATAGAAGAGTACACAAACGCGCTGGAGTTGAACCCCAACAATGTAGAGGCCCACCAGAAGTTGGGCTTTCTTTTCTACAACGTCAAAGGTATGTATAAGGAGGGAATAGCCCATCTATCAAAGGCTATACAACTTGACCCAGGCAATCCACGGGCCCACCACGACCTGGGCATGGCACTGTTGCACCAGAGAAAATTCGACCAGGCCATTAGTCATCTCTCGGAGGCCTTGCGACGTATACCAGAGGGCCTTGACAAACAATACAACGTCGTAGACATGCACCACAACCTCGGACAGGCATTTCTTTATAAGGGAGACTCTAAGGAGGCCGAGGTTTATCTGTCAAGGGCGGTATTGCTTGACCCTAACCGCCCCGAACTTCACTACAGCCTTGCTCTGGCACTTGTTGACCAGGGAAAGATAGATGAGACACTCAGACATTACTCAAAAGCTGTGCGTCTCAATCCCGGTGTCGACACGTCACCAATGTTGCACCAGCTTCTGGCAATGAAGTATGCCGAAGCGCGCCGGTTCCGCGAGGCTATATTGGCTGCCGAGAAAGCACTCAAGCTCGCTCGCGCCACCGGAGACAAAAAGCTCGCACAGAAAATCAGAGAATGGATTGAGCTCTATAAGCAGGCCAATAAACCTTGAAGGGGCAATGACAAACATAACCGTTCACGAGGCTTATACGCCGTGAACGGTTACTGCTCAGAAATCTCTTCGAGAAAAACCCAGATTCCAAATTAAGCTTGATTTTCCCACCAACAATTGTTAAAAGATATCGTTCGTCCGATCTGTGTAAATCGGCGCAAGTTTCGAGCGAGCCGGTAGATAGCTCACGAAGGATGATAGTATAGAATGACTGTAGAATTAGACACACGAAGCGTCGAATCCTCTGTGGCCACCGAAATCTATATTTCAGCCACGTCCAAAGACGATGCGCCACCCCAGGGCCAGGCGCAGGAAATCTTTTCTCGTATCCTGGACGTATTACACTCAAAAAACGCATATATCCTCCAGGAGCGGGTTTTTGCCACCATGGACGTCATGGAGACTATCTTACGTGTCCGGTCAGAAGTCTATACCGATGTTGACGATGGAGTGGCTCCGAGCCTTCTGGTGGGCAAGGAAGGAATGTCTGGGCCCATTGCTGGGATCCAGGTCTACGCAATAAGCAGTGACAGCAGACCGGAAGTGGTCAATTTGCAGGGAACGCCATGCGGACGAATTTTGCACGTGCCCGGCGGGGCTTACCTGACACTTTCGAGCATATCTGCTGCTCAGTCCGTGCAGGCCACCGAACAGGCGAAAGCCACGTTAGAAAAGGCCGAATCAGCACTCAAGCAATTTGACGCTGACTTCCTTTCGGTGCCGCGCACATGGATGTGGCTGGGTGACATTCTCTCGTGGTATGATGATTTCAATCGAGTCCGCACCAAGTTCTTCGCCGACCGGGGCCTTATCGGAGAAGGGACTCGACAATCAATGCCCGCCAGTACCGGCATTGGGCTGCGCTGCGCTGATGGCAGCAAGTGCGCCATGGACCTAATAGCGGTCCTGCAACCTCCAGATTCTACCCAATACCTGCAGGCGGTGGGCAAACAGCAGTGTGCGCTGGAGTATGGCTCAGCCTTCTCGCGGGCTTCGCGAGCAATCACGCCGGCCGGCCAGACCATATTTGTTTCCGGAACCGCCTCTATCGATGCCAGCGGCGCTACGACGAACATCGGTGACGGACCGGGCCAAGTAAACGCGACCATTGAAAATGTCCGGGCCGTCCTCAGAGACACTCAGACTGCTGATGAAGACGTCGTCCAGGCGGTTGCGTACTGTAAGACAACCGAGGTCGAGAAGATATTCAACGACGTGAAGGGAAAACTTGGCTGGCCTTGCGTGACGGTGATATGTGACATCTGTCGCCCAGACCTATTATTTGAAATGGAAGCTACAGCCATGACGCCGGCGAAATCTGAGTGAGGCTGAACCCGGCGGTTAGCCAGATCGCGTTTTCCGCAAAAGCGGCCTTAATTCTCTTGCAATATCGTTCTGTTTGGTGTAAATGAGTTCTGCAAAATTGCAGGTTAGGCATATATTATTTAAGAAAATCCGTTTTTTGGGCATGGTTCAATCCTGGGTGGCAGCCTCAAGCGCAGCTTGGGGATGGCAAAGCTCCAAAAGCGGCCTAACCATCCCCAAATCCTTCGGATTTGAGGCTGCCACCCACTATGGAGCCA
>DAOWID010000126.1 GCA_030641115.1 Planctomycetota bacterium
CTGGCAGGAAACCGACTGTGCCTGTTTCTTCACCCGTGCCAGTGCGGGCATTAATATCGCCATCAATAGCGCAATAATAGCTATCACGACCAAAAGTTCTATTAAGGTAAATCCTCCCCGCTGAGTTGGGACTTTGTAGAATTCGTTTTGCATCCCGATGCTTCTTTGTCTAAGCCCAAGAAAAATGGGTCTTTCCAAGAATCACATCCTATGGTTGTAGCGGTCCTGTTTAGCCTATCTTTTTGCTGCCGAGCCCCACATGGCTATTGCGGACTTGCGAATATCTTCATTACCCGCTTGCACGTTAGAGAAGGCGCTTGGCGGTACCTGCTTGCCAAACTCGATGGTACGCGGGTCTTTCCACTTCCAGTAATTGCTGTGGCCGTCTGCAAATGAGAAGTTGGTTCCGTCGCCGTGCCTTATTGGCGGCGGATCCCACCATCTCTCCTCCTGGACATAACACGTCCAGCCACCCAGGTGAGCGAAATTTGCCCCGCCATCATCGAGAAATACGAACCTGTAGGCCGGGTTGGGAATTTCCAGACGTTTCTTGAGCATCACCACGCCCATACTGTCCCAGTTCTTGCAATTCATGGAATCGACGCAAGAGTATGTCCGCATTACTGCTTCCTGTATGCGAACCGTCGGGCACCTGAAAAGTTTTATGTCCTCGCAGTATGGGTACAGTGCTCCATTTATGATGGCGCTTTTTTTCTGCTGTATGCTCATACCGCTCGCCCAATCTTTGAGCACCCAGGCTTTCTCATTATAGTGCGACTTGTTGAAGGGGAGATTGGCGTTGTTGTACATGCTGGTGTATTCCTGGGTATCGCCGCAAACGAGCTTGTCGTCATTGTCATCTGCATAGAGGATCCACGCAAGCGTCAACTGTTTGAGATTGTTAAGACAAGTGGCGCGTTTTGCCTGCTCTTTGGCCCGGTTTAGTGCGGGCATTAGTATCGCCATTAATATTGCGATGATGGCAATTACGACAAGAAGCTCGATCAGGGTGAAGGCCTTTTGTTTGCTCATAATACCACTTTCTCCCTTTGTCCCAAATGAACAAGTTTTGCCAAGAATTCTTGCTCAGCAAGAAATGCCGGTCGGAACAACAGGCCTTTCGCTGCGACGTTTGTTTTTCAGTAGTCCTTAAAAGGCCTAATCCAGTCCGGCCACATGTCCGCGGTGACGCCGCCCGCCAAGGTCCACATGCCTGCCGTATTATATGTACGGTGCCACTTCAGCGTCCACAGCTCTTTAAGGCCGACCTTTCTTGCAGAAAAATCACAAAACGAAACGCTTTCAAAACCATTATGTCGGTTGATACAACAACGACCCATGTGGTTGGCAGTCCAGGCGGCAAACTCGTTGTCTGCAGGGCCTTCATTGTCCTGGGGCCACAGATCGAAGCGCAGGGCCTCTGCCATCAGCGGGATATTGGCCGCATTTCGAACGTGTGGAGTCTTCCAGAAGTTGGCGACCTGTATGTTGTCTTCGAACGTGTGGCTCGGTGGAGCCTGGTTGTCGAGCAGATACGAATTTAGTCCATAGCTCCCGGAGATGCCGTCCCAGCACAGATCGCTGACGCCGCGGAAGTCCCTGGTGTAGATGCCCCAAGCTGAGAAGATATTTAGCCTTTGTGTGAAATTGTGGTGTTCGTCATACTGAGGCTGTGTGGATTTTGGACAGAACCACAACTCGTTTTGTTTGTAACTCTCATAGCGATCATCCAACTGTGCTATCCACCAGTAGCCATTATTGCCGAACCCAGTGAAGAACTTGCCACTGTTGTCTTCCAGATACATAGAAAATATAAGGTTCCACTGTCTGAGGTTGCCCAGGCAGGCTATCATTCTGGCTTGCTCCTTTACCTTTCGCAGCGCCGGCATAAGTATCGATAGTAGCAGTGCGATGATAGCGATTACCACCAAAAGTTCTATTAAGGTAAAACCTTTTCGCTTATCCATAGTGATACTCCTCAGTATATTACGAACTCTTCGCCTACCGTTTGTAAGATGCGCAAAACCACATTTCTGTTCCACGGGTTCTTGCGACTTTGCGTAATTTAGATAAACACCGTATTATACCTCAAATCTGGTTTTCCCGCAATATAAAAGTCCGACAATATTTAGGGCATTTGGCCGTTTTTGCCGGCGTAGCCCTTGCGCCGAGACTATCCGTGGTTGCCCAGCACGGACCGTTACCGTGCTAAAACTTGCCGGAAATTGGGCTTTTTTTGTAAGTATCGGCTATTTCGAATGTTAGCAAGCTGCAAATATCTCGTTCGGCGACAAGCAGAGACTAAGAATCGGCGTATTCTTGGCTTGAGTGTTATCCGGGTTCACGCAACCATCATTCTTTGCGTTTGAGGGTCCCTGAGCACAGGTTTGCCAGGGCAATGTAATCTTGCGGTGGGAGTTGTTCTGGGCGCTGCGTTGGGTCGATGGAGCATTGCTCAAGAATTTCAGGCCAGCTTTCAATTTTTGCAAGTTTGCCGTGAGCTAATTTGGTGCAGGCCTTTAGCATCTTTCGGCGGTGACCCATAAAAAGACCTACGATTTGGCCGAATAGTTGCATATCGTGAATCTTGCTTAGCTTTTCGCTTTTACGGACAAAGCTGACCATTGCTGAGTCAACCTGTGGCTTCGGCCAAAAGACCGTTGGCTTCAAGGTCCTTATGGTTTCTACCTCGCCCGTCGCGCTGAGCAGGATGCCCAAGGCACCGTAGTTGCTGCTGCCGGGTGCGGCTATCATTCGGTCAGCGACTTCTCTTTGGACCGTGACGTACATTTCATCTACTATTGTCGGGCCCGTCACCAAATTCAGCATTACGGGTGAGGCAACGTTGTATGGCAGATTTGCCACTAATAAGATTCGGCCAGGGAACTTTCTGCGGGCAAGCTCAAGTGCGCTGGTTACGGCATAGCTGATGGTATTTTTGTTCTTGAGGATATCGGTGTTGATGATCTCGACATCCTCACTTTTTGCGAGCTGTTTTTTTGCAGTTTCGGCGAGGATCCTGTCAAGCTCGACCGCGATGACCTTGCCGGCGTACCGGACTAAGGCCTCGGTCAAGGAACCTGTGCCGCAGCCGACTTCCAACACAATATCGTCATCGCGAATATTCGCAGAGCGTACGAGCAGCCGCATCAGATTGAGGTCGATGAGGAAATGCTGGCCAAGCCGTTTGTTGATAGAAGCGCCTGCCGATGCGAGCAACTGCTGGATTTGCTGCTTAGTCTGCATTGGAGATAGGAATTTCGAATTATCTGGGAGACCGAGATTTTTTCACAATAGCGGTAAGAATTGCAACCAGCTCGTCTGATTATTCGACAGGCAAAAGAAAAAGCTCTTTTCTGAACATCTCTCTTTTTGGGTTCGGTTCTATCACAGTTCATTGCCTGCGTTCGTTCTTGAATTCTCAATTCACAATTCTACATTCTAAATTCTTCTTCGTTTTCGCCATTTTCACTGCGGTGCGTATGGCTGATTTCATGCCGGCTGGGCTGGCGACATTCTGGCCTGCAATGTCAAAGGCAGTCCCGTGAGCAGGCGCCGTTCTTATGATTGGTATGCCGATGGTTACATTAACTGCGCTCTCAAAACTGAGCAGTTTGACCGGGATCATACCCTGGTCGTGATACATCGCGACGACACCATCGAATTCGCCGCGAACGGCCTGCAGAAAGAGCGTGTCTGCACTGAATGGGCCAAGGCAATTGATTCCCTGTTCCTGTGCCAACAAAATTGCTGGTGATATTATGCGTTGTTCTTCATCGCCAAATTGGCCGTTTTCGCCAGCGTGCGGATTAAGTGCGGCTACGCCGATCTTAGGATTCTCCAGGCCGAAGTATTCCTTTAACGCAGTATTCAATAGATCTATCGGCTCAAAGACGCGGCCAATTGTAAATTTGTGGCGGACCTCGAAGAGTGGCTCGTGAATCGTTGCCAAAGCCAATTTCAACGAGTCGCTGACAAACATCATTGCTTTTTGCGGAGACTTACACCGCTCGGCAAGCATTTCAGTATGGCCAGGCCAATCTGCGCCAGCCAAATTCCAACTGGTTTTGCTGATTGGTGCTGTCACTACCGCGTCGATGATACCAGCTTTGGCAGCATCAATAGCATCAAGGCAAAACCTTATTGATGCCTCGCCGGCAACCCTGCTGGGACCTCTGAGCCACGGTGGGACGGAATATTCATCGTAGTCTGCTACGACGACTTTGTGCGGGTAATCCCTGCTGATCTTTTCGTGCTGGTGCCGACCCCAGAAGGGTTCAATCTCTGCTCTGTCAGCGGCGTAGTAAAGCTGTTCGTTCATACCGAAGACAATGAACTTTGCTGCGCGGCGTATATCCGCCTCTGCCAGTGTCTTTACAACAATCTCCGGACCGATGCCTGCGGCATCACCCATCGTTATGCCGACGACCATCTGCTCGGCTATCGAATTATTGCCGTTAGTTTTCATAATAGGCGAGATCACCTACTACTCTTGCACCGCTTAATTAATGGGTGTCATTCCAGCGA
>DAOWID010000248.1 GCA_030641115.1 Planctomycetota bacterium
CGACACAGCGAACGACAATTATCTGGCCGAATTCACGCTTATTGTCTCTAATTCCGGTTGCGCGGTCGTTCAGCAAAACGGCCATATACTGGAAGGCACCGCTGTCACTCAGTTCTTCTTCCACGATGGCGGTTGCTTTGCGGACGGTGGCCAGCCGCTCGCGGGTCACCTCTCCGACAATTCGAGTAGCCAAGGCTGGGCCGGGAAAGGGAATACGCTGTGAGATTTCGGGCGGTAAGTCCAGAAACTCAGCCACTTCGCGAACGCTATCCTTACGCAATGTTTTGAGCGGCTCGATGATCGAGTAGCCGTAGGCCTCCTGCGGGTCGATGCCGAGCTGGGTGAGGATGTTATGCTGGCGTTTAATACCGGCGACGGTCTCTTCGATGTCCGTGAGAATGGTGCCGTGCAGCAGAAACTCTGCGCCCGATTCTTTGACGAGTCGGCCAAAAACCTTTGAGTAGAATGTGTCGGTGACCGCTTGTCGTTTTTTTTCGGGGTCGGTAACGCCGGAAAGGGCCGAAAGAAATTCCTCCTGTGCGTCGACTAAGTCCACAGAAATGCCCATTTTGTCGAAAGTATCGACAACCGCTTGAGGTTCACCCTCGCGCATCAGAGCGCTATCGATGAAAACGGTTTTGAGCTGGTCGCCCAAGGCCCTGTG
Organism: Planctomycetota bacterium; assembly: GCA_030641115.1. GTDB lineage: Bacteria > Planctomycetota > Phycisphaerae > Sedimentisphaerales > Anaerobacaceae > DAOWID01. The sequence goes on from DAOWID010000248.1 coordinate 665, forward strand.
TCCGAGCACCGTTGCCAGCGAGCTATCCACCCCGCCGCTCAGAGCGGTGATGGCCTTCGATTGGCCTACTGTCTGCTTGATGTCAGTAATTTGGTCTTCGACAAATTCTTTGCAGTCCATTGCAACCTCCTTGCAAGTCATATTGAAAACAACGGCGACTTTGAGTGCGCAACTGTAACAGTCCCGGCAAAGAAAGTCAAGAATTGTCTGGGATCTATCGGTGGATGGGCTGAAATGCTGCCTGCTGTGTTGGTCCCGAGGGTCACCTGCGAGTTACTGGGCTCTGGGCTAATTTGGGGCTGTGTATCTGAATCACTGAATCAAGCATATCTGTGTTTGTGCGATTTCTTTGGATGTGAAGGCTTCTTGTCTTTGCCAGGACCAGGGACGAACCTTCGATTTTGGACAAAAAATCGACAAGCTGCCTAAGCGTCACGTTCTGCAGTCTTATTTCAACTATCGTCTCCTGGTAGTCTTGGTCCAGTTGCAATACGTTGTGGTTCATTGCAGTGGCATTTTGTGCGAGGCCGCATTCTTGCGTCAATGATTCCAAGAGGGGCAATAGTTCGAGAGCCTGGTCTTGTGAAGCCACGTGCTTACGCAAATCGTTAAGACTATCGTGCAGGACAATATAGTCCCTGCTTCTGGTGCGAAGCTCGATAAGTTCGCGTTGCTTTTCAGGAATGACTCGGTTCAGGGTTTCTATCCTCGCAAGAGCCGGCTTGACGCCGACCCTGAACAGCATCCAGAACACCGCGGAAACCACGACCGCGATAACCAATAGTCTTTCTCTTCGCATTAAGCGCATTACTTTGGTTCCCTCACTTCTGAGGAGAGCACAATAGTAAAATTGACCGTGCCGCTTTTGGGTTCTTTTTGAGCATCCTGCACATCGACGAGTGTAAAACCGGCGACTTCCCGCAACAACCGCTGCCATTCGTACACTGATTCAAACGAATCGCAGGTACCATTTACGCGAACCACGTCAGCGGCTATCAACAGGTCGTCCACTTTCACATTTGTCCGCACAGGGGTGTTCTTGGTTATGTTGTAAAGAACATCAAGCGCCGACAAGCTGTTTGGATAGAAGGGAGCGAAAACCCGGTAGTCCTTTCGGAAAGACTCAAACTCCTGCTCCAACTGAACAAGTGGGCTTACAGTGTTCTCGTCCGGCAATGTGCTTTTGAAAACTCCTCGTATTTCGTTCTTGACATGTCCATAGCTTTTTTCCAGGTATGACAATCGCAAAAACAGGGCTACTATCCAGATGACAACAATTGCAGCCACAAGTATCGCACAGACTGCAAGCTCCCTTTTGGGGTCCAATGTTGGCTTCTTATTAGCATCGTGCACCTGGAGAAAGTTAGTGCCTGCGGCCTTTTCAGGTGCCAGCAGCCTCAAAGCGAGACCCTCGGCAACACACAGTGTGCCGTTGGCTTTGCCGTCTGGAGAACTTTGCAGCTTCGCATACGGATCAACGATGGTCACCTGACAGTTTATGTTTTGCTCAATTTTAGCTTTGAGGTGGTGGCAAAGGTTGTCCCCCATTGCAAGATATATTTTGGAGTCTTGCACAATGCCGGTCCCAAACGCTTTTCGCCAGGTAATCTGTGCTTCGCGCAAGAGCACCTGCGCAATCTGTTCTTGCACCGAATCAACATTGTTATCCGAGTACGCAACAATCGGAATGTTTCTGACGATCAGAATGCCGTTGTCTTTAGTGACTGCTAAAGTAAGATAAGATTGGTCAACATATACAATAAGAGCAGTGCCAGCGGCAATTTCCGGGTGATTAACCGCAACTGTGGCATGAACCGCAAAGATCGCTGCCTCCACGAGACTGGGATGAATTCTCGCCTCAGCCAAGACACTCAGTCTTTGCCGTAGCGATTCGGTGTGCAGTGCTGCCGTAAGCACTGAATACTTTTCGTCCGGCAACTGGTGGTGTGAATATACCTGGGTTATGATTTCATCAGGTTCTATTGGAAAATCGGGCTGTAATGCGGATGAATCGCCTTGTCGGATTTGTTCCAGGCCGGCAAAATCAGTCTCCACATGGCGAAAGTAAACAGCATTACACGGCAGCGAGACCGCTGCCTCGGCACGTCGGTCAAAACCGTGCTGGTTTAGCAGTGACCTAAGCATGCCCGGCAAAATATCTGTGCTTCGCCGAATTGGCGCGCTAAAGGCCCGTTCAACGCGCAATTCTTCGCCAGTGCGCACGATCTGCACCGCGCGCAAATAAGAAGAACTAATATCTATGCCAATACATCGCTTGGCCATTGTCTTTCCTTCGGCCTCTAACAATCGCGAAGACGTTAGCGGTCTACGACTAAAGTTCCTTGTATAAGACCAGATCGACGCATTTAGTTCTCATATTCCTTCTAAATATCGTGTCTATCGTACAACTAATATGATCTACGGACCCCTGTGATATGACGCGATAGTATCGATCTTTCGGACTAATTGTGACCGTCTTTCTTATCGCATTATAGATGCTATCTGTCATCCCGGGGACATCGCGCAGCTCGGCGACACTGTCAAAGGGTTTAATCTTTCGCCGGTCAACGATCATCCGAGCCAGGGCAGGGTCCATCTTCTCCGACAGACTTTCGATTACCCGCCTCGAAGCATAATTGATGTTGACTTTTCCATCGCTATAAACAGTTACGTAGTCGCGCAAACGGTCGAAAACCTCGTGTGTCACGCCTTTTACCAGCAGCATTTCGTCGATCGACTCAAAAGGCTTGTTCTTGCATCTATACGGAGTGTCTAAGCCAGCATAATAACCCGACTCGGCGCCGAGACTTTCATGCTTAACAAACGGCAAACAGGTAACCTGCTCGTCACTGTCGGTCCAATCAATAACCGAAGGGACCAAGCCGTAGCCAATGCGAGCTTGCCTGCCGCAATCTTTGTTCAACAGGTCGATAAGGCGAAGCAACTGGTCTATTCTGGTTCGATTCAGTGTGCCGTGCTTATCTTTGAGCAAGTTCAGATTCAATTTGCCATTCTCTTCGGTGACTATTATCGAACAGTTGCCGTCGCCAACAGGAAAAACAGCTTCGCCTGAAAGCAGATCCGAAAACCTTTTCTCTGATCGGATATCGTTAGAATCTTTGACAACTGTGATGGCAACATTGAGGCCTGCTCTGGCACAATTGAGTGCCTGCGTGGATTTTTGCAAGGCATCTACGGCACGCAGGTTTGCACGCGATTTATGGTTGAAGCCAAACAGCAAGACCGTCAGCATGATGATCATGCACAGGACAACTACTACCACAAATCCTCTCTGCTGTGTTTTTGCCGGTCGCGGTTTCATCGTTCATTCAAAAGATACTGTTGATGTTTGAAAAACTAATGAAACAATGATGGGTTCCAGGCGATGTCACCCCTGCGCAAGCAGGGGTCCAGGAAACGCCAATAAAAGCCTGGATTCCCGCTTTCGCGGGAATGACACTCGGTTGACAGGTGTCGCCAGCGTATTTCATTTCTAATGCAGGGTTCAATAATGTGTCGGATACAGTTCTCTTGCCTCGATTTGCCTGACAACATATATGTGCAGCCGTACTATAGGCGCGTTGTTGATACTCATCGTTTGCACATGTAATACCGATTCTTACTGCAGACGGTAATCTTCGTTTGTCTTTGTAATCCCACTTGCGCAGCCATCGCTGGCCATCAAAAAATGTCAGTTCGATTGACTCGACGTTTGTGAGGATCGGCTGCCAGCTTCTCTCTTGGACGAGACCCCTGGTTGTACCAATGAACCTTTGCTGGCTGAAAGAGAGCCGGCCCCTCATTCTGTCAAATTTGTAAGTGACGTCGAATAGTCCGTTTGCGGAGTCACGCTCCCAAAAAATCGGATGCGTAGTCACCAAGTGGAGGATTTCCCCGCTCAGTCCATCCTGGTCGCCGTGAAAATAGCAGGTCGTATCTTCAGGCATGAGTTGTCTCTGTTCAGAAAGCGACTTGTCTCGGTCTGGCGATAGCGTGGATGCGTGGGCAGGTGACCAAGCGCCATCTGCTGCGTTTCCAGATGCCGGTGCAAAGGAGCAGCGTATTTGCCGAGCCATCTGCTCGAGCACTTTCCGTGTATCTTGAGACAGAGCTATGTTGGCTTCACACACCTCTGCAGACCTTGACGTGGCAAAATAGCTGCCGTACACCATGGAGAGAATGATAGCGACCAGCGCCGCGGCCACGAGAAGCTCGACCAGTGTAAAACCTAACCTGGCCGGAGGCCAGGAATTTCGAATTTTCGAGGGCAGCGCAGTAAAGCTACCTTTGCCGGACGCGCTTCTCATGGTATTTGCCTGTCAGCAATATAAGTTGACATTTGCAGATGTTTTCGGCCAGTGCCCTGTTTCCAACTAACATCAACAAGTATTTCACGTAATCCGGTTACGTCCACTTGTGCTAATTGTGGCGGGCGAAGCTCTGCGACCTCAGTTCGCCAATTAAACGCCAGTCCCTTCTTCTCCACGGTGCCGGAGCTGGTCCCCTCTTTCGGATAGCCAAGGGCGAGCGTCTCTGCGATTTTCTCCTCTGCCAAGAAAATGGCCTGAGAGGTCATCTCTGCGGTATCGATCATATTGATGCTAATGATATGCAGCCTAATCAGCGCCACCAAGGAGATTGAGACGATTGCAAGAGCCACCATAACCTCCACGAAAGTGAAGGCCCTCGGTTGTGTCACCTGCTGAGCTGTCAGGCTGTTCTTCTTAATTGTGTTGGTCTTACACATCAAGATTCCAACTTTCGATGTCAACATCATCCCCTGTGCCGCCATTCTCGCCATCTTTGCCGTAAGATTCCAAATCATAGTCCTTTCCGCGCACACCTGGAGAAATGTAGATATATTTATTGCCCCAGGGATCCAAAGGCGCCTTGTCGAGATAGCCATCATTGTCATAGCCTTTTATGCCGGGGTCCGAGACAAGAACTGCAAGACCCTCAGAAGTAGTGGGAAAACGGCCGGTGTCGATCTTGAACAGGGCCAGAGCAGATTCAATATGGCGTATGTCAATCTTGGCCTTTGTTCTGCGGACCTGCTCAGGTCTATTTAGCATCCTTGGCATGACAATGGTGGCCAAAAGGCCCAAAATCACGACCACAATCATAAGCTCAATCAGTGTAAAACCTCTAAATAATGTATTGCGTTGCCATTTCTCATTCATCTCACGAACCTCCATCAGAGGAGCTGATTTATCTCGAATATCGGCAGCAGGATAGCCAGTACGATGAAGCCAACAACGAGCCCCATTACAAGAAGTATCATCGGCTCAAGCAGGGATGTCAGAGTCTTCGTTGTTATCTCGACCTCGCGGTCATACATCTGGGCAATATCTATGAGGCCATCTTCAAGATTGCCGCCTATTTGGCCGGTCGCCATTATGTGAAATACAACAGGCGGAAATAGGCCGGTCTTCCTTATTGAGCTTGCGATGTTGTCGCCCTTGCTAACCGAATCTTTTACAGAGCTCAGGGCACGTGCAATAAAGGTGTTATGAACTACCCCTTTAGCAATCTGGAGAGCATCAAGTATGAGGATGCCGCTGGCAAGAAGTGTGCCCAGCGTCCTCGTCAGACGTGCTATTTCCAGCTTGAGAAAGAGATCGCCAAAGAGTGGCAGCTTTAGCTTCGAGCGGTCTACAAACAATCTGCCTTCTTTTGTTCTGTAGCCTGCTGCAATTGCAAACAGAGTCGCAAAGGCGACAATTACTATTAAGATGAAGTAGTCCTTTATGAAAGCGCTCGTCCAGATAAGCGCTCTGGTGGGCCAAGGAAGGGCCCGGTTCATTTCAAGGAAAATCTGCGTAATACTCGGCACCACGAAGGACAAAAGGAACATTACCACTCCCACGGCAACCGCGGCCATCATCAGCGGATAAGCTATCGCTGACTTGACCTTGGCGCCAAGATGCCGGCGTTTTTCCAGCATGTCTGCCAGGCGCACAAGCAGCTCTTCCAAGGTCCCACTTTTCTGGCCTGCGGCTACCATATTGACAAAGAGAGGCGAAAAAACGTCGGGATGTTTGCTCAGCGCACCGGAGAGCGTGCTTCCTGCGTTAACACTGTCACGGACCTCCTCCATGACCCGTGCAAGGGGATGCTCCTGACGGCCGAAGCGTATCAGTTTGCGTTCGGGAGCCATTCTGAGCTGTTCAAGCAGCGCTGATAAAGCGGGCACCAGTGGCATGCCGGCACGTAGCAGCGTCGCCAGTTGACGAGCTATCCTGCAGACATCCCCGGCGCTGACCCTCTCAACATTATCCCGCTTGCTCGCTGGTTCGGCCTTATCAGCGGGACTGCCACTCTCGGCCATTTGTTGCGCCGCAGTCAACCTTTCACTTAGCAATTTGGATTCAACTGCCGACACGTTCACTTACCCCTATGTTTGTTTGCACACTGTCCTGTGTGACTCTGCATACCTCTTCAAGAGCAGTCAGCCCGGTTAGCGCTTTACGTAATCCATCCTCTCTCAACGTGCTCATGCCCCTTTCGATGGCAGCTTCTTGTATGACGTGAGAAGGACTGCGTTTTATTACCAGCTCCTTGATGTCGTCATCGACAACCAATAGCTCAAAGATTCCGGTCCTTCCGAAATACCCTGTTTGGAGACACTTTTCGCAGCCAGCTCCTTTATTGAACTGCGCGCCACTTAGTGAGGACTTCTCATTCTCATTCCATAGAGAGAGCATTGGTGCCGGTGGTTTGTAAGGGCTTTTACAGTGCGGGCAGATCACGCGCAGGAGCCGCTGGGCCATAACACCAATAACGGATGACGAAATCAAGTAGGGCTCAATTCCCATATCAATCAGGCGAGTTATCGCTGACGCTGAATCGTTTGTGTGCAGGGTGCTGAGCACCAAATGGCCCGTGAGCGATGCTTGGATCGCAATCTCAGCAGTCTCAACGTCTCGAATCTCTCCTATCATGATCATATCGGGATCCTGCCTGAGGATATGGCGGAGACAGTTGGCGAATGTAAGACCTATCTTGGGCTTGATCTGCATCTGCCCGATGCCAGGCAGCTGATACTCAATCGGGTCTTCAACCGTGACGATATTGCGCTGCTCGCAGTTAAGCTCATTGATGGCTGCATAAAGCGTGGTTGTCTTGCCGCTACCCGTGGGCCCGGTGAGCAATATTATGCCGTGTGAAACGCTGATTAGACTCCTGAAGCAAGCGAGCGTCTCTTGGTAAAATCCTACCTGATCCAGACCCAATTCACCGCGGCCTTTGTCCAGCAACCTTAATACGATCCGTTCGCCGCCCAACGTTGGGATGACTGAGACTCGAATGTCAACCAGGTCACAGCCTATTTTGATCCGGCTCTGGCCATCCTGTGGCAGTCTCCCTTCGGCAATATTGAGATTTGCCATGATTTTCAAGCGAGAGACAAGTGCTGCAATTTGGTGTCGTGGCACAGTAGACACAGCGTGCAAGACGCCATCGACCCTGAAACGTATCCGTGCTTCGTTTTCGTACGGTTCAACATGAATATCGCTCGCGCGGCTGTGTACGGCCTGGAAGAAAATCTTATTGACCAATTTTATTACCGGCGCTTTGTTGGCAATGCTGAGTAAGTCCTCGGCGTGCGTCTGAATGGAAGTTGCGCTAACATCAGTATCATCGCCGGATAAACCTTGCACGTCGGAGCTTTCAGCGTCATTATCGACATTTGCGCTGTGGTAGTAACATTGGCTTATAGCGCGTTCTATTTCGGAGGCGGGACAAACAACCTGGCTGCACGGCTGCGACAACACGTTTAAGATCGCATCGTATGCTTCTATATTCAATGGGTCTGCCAGGGCAACTGCAATGCTGCCATCGGCCAAAGTGATCGGGATGGCACATTGTTTCTTGAGAAACTCAAGCGGCAGTTTGCGTACCAGCTCCGGGTCCAACTGCTCCGGCGAAATAGTCTCCAAATACCGATCTTCTGTTCGTCTGTTCGGTTGCGTATCCACCACTCGACCTCCGGCCAGCCGGTAAGCTGACGCTCAGACGCTAATTTCCGCTCCTGCTCTGCTCAAGATTCTGCAGAGCCGGTGCCATTTCTTTTTTCTTTTCCTCGGTCATCTGTTCCAAGTCCTGCTGACTTGCCATAACGTGCGGGGTAATGAACATGAGCAGGTTCGTCTTCTGCAGGCGGTCTCTGCTGAATTTAAACAGCTCTCCGATCAGCGGAATATCGCCCACCAAGGGGATCTTCCTCTCGAGAGTGATCTTGTCGTCACGAATAAGACCACCGATAACCACAGTTGAGCCGCTGTTCATCGTGATATTGGTCTGAGCTTGCCTCTTGGTTGTTCGCTGCGTATCAAGAGAACCGGTGTCAACGAATTTCGTGAATTCACTGTCAATCTCAAGCCTGATGAGCCCGCTCTGGCTGATGTGCGGTGTTATGTCCAACATGATTCCGACATCTCTGTATTCGAACGTCTTTATTGACGTGGGGGTCGCAGGATCAGTCTCGGTAATCCTTGATTGCATAACAAACGGAATATTCTCACCCACGATGATCTTGGCCTTGTTGTGATTAGAGGTGAGAATATGTGGTGTCGAGAGAATATTGACCCCAGAAGTCTCCTTCAAGGCATTCAAGATCGCTGCAATACCCACACCGGAGCCGGTTTCTTTCCAGGCACCTACGCTCAGGCCCCTGAAGTCGCCGCTGGCAAAATCCACCCGTGGACCGAAATTTGTCTGACCAAAAGCACGAAGACTATTGCCTATAGCCTCGTCAAGCGTCACCCAGTCGATACCTATTTCCTCTAAGGCATCTTCGCTGATCTCTACGATGAGCATTTCAACCGACACCTGCTCTCGCACGATATCCAGCTTTTCTACGATCTCAGCGATAAGTTCGAAGTCCTGCGCCGAAGCTGTGATTATCAGTGCGTTTGTGCCCTCATCAGGACTAACGTGTACTTCCTGGCCCGCTTCGAGCGCCCCGGTGATCTTCATATTTGTCAGAACTGCAGTAAGCGATTCGGCAGTTTCCTTGGCTGGTGCGTTCTCAAGGTACACGACATGAACGTTATTGGCTCTGCTGGGACGCGGAACATCAAGGCTTCTTACTAATTTCTCAATCGTATCGGCATCTTGGGCACTGGCAACAACTATGAGTGAATTCGTTCTTACATCCGGCAGAATTTTTATGTCTGTTTCAATCTGCGATATACTTCGGCTACGGCCAGGCGATGAGGCGGTGACCTTACCTGTCTGCATTATGCGGCTTACCTGCTCGCTAAGCACCTGGGCGGAAGCATACGTCAGTTCAATTACGGTAACCTTCTTTTCCACACCTGACACATCAAGCCTTTGAATAATCTTGGCAACGTGATGTATATTTGAGCACGTGTCCGTAATTACAATCGAATTCGTCCTGGGGTAGGTTGCCATGTGCGAGCTTGTAGCTAAGAGAGGCCTAATAATCTCACTGATCTCTCTTGCGTCAGCATAGTTCAACGGCATAATCTGGGTGACAACAGCATCGTTTTGCGGGATCTGTGAAGGGTCACTGCCGATATACACCTGCAGGTTCCGCGTAGCAGCTTCTGTTCTTGGAATTATTTTGACAAAGCCTTCGGTTGGCACTGCGGCGTATCCCGTGACTTCCAAAATCGACTCCAAAAAATTATATATCTTGGCCAGAGGTATCTCTGTGGGAGACATCACGGTAACAGTGCCTCGAACGCTTTCGTCAACAAGGAAATTGATGCCGGTTATATCACCGATGGTCTTGAGCACCGCGCGAATATCGACGTGGTCAAAGTTTACGGATATAAGCTCGTCAGCCATACCTGGCTTGTCAAGTACAGGCATATTCACATCTATCCTTGAAGGTATCTGCTCCAGGTCACTGACGGCGCCCTGACTCGCAGCCAAGCTCGCCTCAGGAGAATGAGCTTGCGTTGTCCCAGACGCTTGCACAGTCTCACTACGCGTGGCTCTATCAGCCTTTTCATATCGTTGCGCTGTTGGAACATTCGTCGTGACCACTGGTTCGTCTGGACTGCGCAGAGAGGTACTGGTGGGTTGGCGCTTTGGTGCACGAGCCTGCGCTGTAGCAAGACGTTCAACATGAAGACTTTCAGTTAATCGTGTCTCGTCAGCTTGCCCAGGTGTCACAGTCCCAAGTTTCGGCTTGAAATGACAGCCTGCAAGAGCCAAGCAGAATATAGACACAAAACACAAAACATTTTTCAGTAGTCTTCGCACTTTCGCCTATCTCCATCCAAACTGTTTGGTGACATACTTTTTACTTGCCTGGCCGAAGCCCTTGAATTTGTTGGCGATTCATCGCAAGGCAAATGAGATCTGTCTGGTTCTTCCACTTCGCAATAGCTCGATACTCATGGATGGCTGCGTTCTTGCTTTCTTGAAAACCTGGTAAGCGTGCTGTTTGCTGGTCAATCGGTGTCCATTAACCGTACGAATAACATCGCCATTCTTCAAGCCCAGCTCTTCTGCCGCGGGTACGTTTTCCAAACCGGTGATTCTAAGTCCTTCTATCCGGTCCCTGACTGCGTAAGGCGTAACAACCGCTTTGCTCAACAGGGCCTCTACGTGCCCCATGCTCGCTCTGGGCTCATTTGGGACCTGCATAGTCGTCGAAGCAGTTTTGACGGCCTGCCTCGTTTTTTTGACGCTCTGCGAAAGAGGTAGTTGATTGCTGTTTGGGCTGCGACCGCTTGTCGTGCTCAACTTCAGTATCCTTTTCTTTCCTTTATGCACTAAAATGACAGCATCGCTCTCTATGCCTTCAACAAAGGCCGCTGCAATGGCGTCACCTGTCCTGTACAGGCCAACCTTATCAGTGGCAGTATCCTTGATGACTGCCCTGGCAACCGCTGGACTGCCAGAGATGGTGCCAACTAACACGAGGCCAAGCTCCTCTTCAACTGACCGCACCGAACTACCAGTATTCCCGTCCCATGAAGACTCGTCTGCCTTTAGCGATGAGCCTGAACCACCAAATATGTTTTGCTCGACGATGGCTGAGTAGTCTCTTATGGAAGTATCCGTCGAACTTGTCAACTCCGGTTCACTTATAGTCTCGGTAGCGGGTGCTGAGCTTGGCACAAGAGTATCCCCCGGATGTTGCAGGATCATCAGCGTTCTGACAGCCACATAACCCAGGACTATTGTCAGCGCTAACTTACTTAGAAAAAAGACTTTATGAATACGCAATTGATCACCTTTATTTGTCCAAACACACCTTCTCCAGTACAGAATTTATCGTCCTGCTATGCCCTGCACTTAACTCAGATGTCCTTGATCCAAGCCTTAGCCACGCCCAGAGCAGTCACGTCTTAGGGCAAGCCATCTTATGGGGCTATATAGAATTGTAGTCGCGCTTAAGTGCGATAATAAGGGTGACTGGAGCTTCAAGCGAACGCCACTGTCATCACACAGTAGAAGGTATTAGCCAGGCCGTGAAAGAGTATCGGGGCCAATAACGACCTGGTCCGGATAAATAACCAGCCAAGAATTAGACCAGGCAGAAATGTCAGGGCCAATATGATCTTGCCGTGGACTATGATGTGAGCAGCGGCAAAACAAGCTGCCGACAGGCCGATACTTATCCAACTCTGTAGGCTGTGCCGTCTGCCTGGCAGCTTGCCTGCTAATCTTAGAATGTTGTTTTGCAGATAACCCCTGAAAAATACTTCTTCGGCAACCGCGACATACATGAACTGATAGAACAGCCAGCAAATCCAGCTCTGGCCTCGCGGCAGTGCAGGTAGCAAAGGTAGTGGCAAGCCATAAAACTTCGGAAGCCACAGCCCACCAAACATGGCTGGGAAAACCACGACACAGGTCCAGCAGACTACCACAAGCGTAGATTTGACTTGCTTGATGTCGAAACCAATCCTGACAAATCCACGTCTTCCTATCGCCGGTGGGACAAGTGCGGCGATAACCAAAATGCCGGGAGCTACAAACCAGGCAGAGCCGGCAATGGCGCTTGTAGTCAAGATCCGAATCACCGAAACCGTTGCAATCGTCACGAGTACGGTTTCGACAAGCAAGGACATCTCCAATCGCCTTAATCTGTCGGAAAGAGGCGGAGTCAGCCCAAAACTAGTCGGCGGATCCGCGTTATTCAACTGGCCAGATGGATGACCCATGTTAAGACTCACTTTTTTGCAATACTGTACGCCTTGCGGTTTCGCACACCTACCCACCCTAAATAAGGGCATTTGACCTGAGCTGGCATTTGTCCCGTCATTTTCGTTGTTTGTCGATTCTTTCGGCATATTCGATGATCCATGACTCAATGTTGTTTTCAATATGCGGTTCACAATCGAGTAGACGTTTGGCATTATAATTGTTCTGGCGATACTCTTCAATTATCTGTTGATATTCATTGATCAATCGTCTGGATTTGTCCGTCGCAAAGGCAATCTCTGCGGATATAATACTCCCGGATTTTCAGACCAGTAGATAAGGTACTGTCGCTGTGGTATGGTAGCATAGATTGGGAGGCTATTACAGCGTTTCGTAAATCTCGCTACTATGCTGGAATGAGATTGCTTCGTCGCTTCGCTCCTCGCAATGACATGAGGCTACATGTGGCGTCATTGCGAGCGAGGCGCAGCCGAGCGTGGCAATCTCGTAGTCGTACTATTTCTGAAATGGAGCACTAGTGTTCCATAAGAATTCTAAATGATGAAGTCTTTTAGTTCAATAAGTTCATTCAGCAAAATACATTTAATCAGTGAAATCTGTGGTCAGAGTTCCTTCTTAAGTTCTTCAGCTTTCTGGATTAGCTCTTCTCGGCTGATTTCCTTTTTGGGTGAAAGCTCGAATGTCCATTCGTAGGAATCGACGGTTCTTTTGGGATTCAGCATAGCGAAGAAATCGAACGGGAAGCGATCGTACCACGGGCCTTTTAGCTGGCGGTGGGTATCTAAGGTCTCGTAGCCTTGCTTGCTGATTCTCACCCAATAATCGCCGTACCAGTTAAATGGAACCGTAACGGGCGACTCGCCAATCTCCTCATCGTTTAAGATAACTAACGCGCCCTGCGGCTCCGTGTTAATTGTCAGCCTGCGCTCGACACAGCCGGCCAGCGAGAGACTCACGCTTAGGCCAACCACTGACAGAGTCAATAGATTGTATCTTGTCATACTTCATACCCTCTGCGTCAAAGTGTGAAGGAACAGATTGGAAAACAATCAATAATCAATCCTTTTTGGGTCCTACCAGTTCGATGATATTGCCATCGGGGTCCTTCACCAAAGTCAGATACATATTACCGCCTAATCGGTAAGGCTGTTTGACAGGAACGATCCCAGCTTTTTTGGCTCGCTCCACCGCTGCGGTTGTATCAGAGACAAATATCGTCAGATAGCTAAAGCCGGGGCTTGAATTGATGAACTGGTTATCAACCCTCTTGCCGGGCGCATCAGGAAATTGCATAAGTTTGATTTTCGTAGCAGTCGGCTCTTTACCCAGCACGAATACCCGAACATGAAAAGGCTTATAATCTGTTAGGCCTGAATCACCTGCCATCTGGGCTGAGACATCAAAGCCTTGCACCTCGGTAAAGCCCAGCGCATTTTTGTAAAACTGGGCTGCCTTTTCCACATCGGTTACCACGATACCCAGATCGATTGTTGTCCTGGAAAAGTCGCTCTTTGGCCCGCCTGTGGCTGCGTAGCCGGCGAGGAATAGACTTACAATTAAGACAACTGCCAACACAATCACCAGGTTAGATTTTTCCATTTCGGCTCTCCTTAAATTATTCACCCTGGGTTATCCGCCCCATTATAAATGGAAAGCAAGAAGATGAAAGGCCAAATTCGGCGGTCAGACGTCTTTTATCCTCCCATTTTACGGAGTTCTATTAAACGGTTTTTCAAGTGCATAGTATATACCGGCGTAGCCACAAATCAACCTGCAAAATCATTGACAGTTGTGCGTGCGGCAGTTAGGTTATCGTTAGATTTGGACTTTTTTAACGGTGCTTTTGTTATGAAGATTTTGCTGAAATGGTTGAATGATTATATCGAAACCGGGCTGTCCACTGAGGGGATTGCAGAGACTTTGAGCGACCTGGGATTTCCTTGCGAAGGGATAGACCATTACGACGATGATGTGATCCTCGATGTTGAGGTAACCAGCAACCGGGGCGATTGCTTGAGCTACGTCGGTATTGCCCGCGAATTGGCTGCGGCGACGGGCAAGGACTTGAAGATACCCGAAGTCAAGCTGGATGAATCGAGCAAAGACGTCACGGAGTTTGCCAGCATTGAGATTGTTGAGCCGGATTTGTGCGGGCGATATACCGGGCGGATTATCGAGGGGGTCAAGGTTGGGCCGTCGCCGGGTTGGCTCAAGGATCGACTTGAAGCGGTTGGGCTGCGAAGCGTCAATAATGTGGTTGACGCAAGCAACTACGCGATGATGGAGACGGGTCAGCCGCCACACGCCTTTGATCGTGCCAAAATTGCTGAGGGCAGAATCATAGTCAGAAAAGCTGTTGCCGGCGAGCGCATAGTCAGTATCGATGGTACGACGTGCGAGCTTGCCCCTGATATGCTGATAATTGCCGATGCGCGCGGGCCTGTAGCGATAGCCGGCATTATGGGTGGGCTGGATACCGAGGTTGGGGCGAGAACGGCAACAATCCTTTTAGAGGATGCATATTTTGACCCGATTAGTGTGCGCAGGACGTCTCGCAAACTTGGTCTGCCTTCAGAGGCAGCTTTCCGATTCGAACGGATAGTGGATATCGAGATGGTGGACTGGGCATCCAAGCGCACGGCACAATTGATTACGCAGGTAGCTGGAGGAAGGGTGGCCAAGGGTGTAGTTGACATTTATCCGAAAAGAAGTGCTGCGAAGGAGGTGACACTGCGGCTTTCGCGTTTGGGCAAGCTGCTTGGCATCGAGGTGCCTGCTGAAGAGGTGGTTAGGATCCTCTCGGCGTTAAGTTTTCACACACGGCGCAAGGATGATTCGATAGTCTGCACGGTGCCTTCGTGGCGTAGTGACATATATCGCGAGATTGATTTGATCGAAGAAGTGGCACGTGTGCATGGCTACCATAAGATACCAACGGAGCGGAAAATTGAAATCGAAGCGGTGCCGGTTGATGCGCGTCAGAAATTGACCGAGTCGATTGGAACGTATCTTAACGGCTGTGGGTTTTACGAGACGATCACTGTGGGTTTTGTTGACAACTCGGTTGCCGGGCTTTTTACAGATGGGGACGTCAAGGGACATTTGAGTGTAACAGATGTCTCCAGGAAAAGTGCAAACCTGCTTCGCGAAACCCTATTAGGCTCCTTGCTCGGCGTTTTGAAGACGAACGTCAACGCCAAGAACCTGCCGTGCAGGATATTTGAGATTGCGGATACGTTTGTGCCAAGCGGCAAAAAGGCAAGCCTGCCAATCGAAAAGGCAAAGCTGGCTCTGGTCTGTGACGGTGACTTGAGGGATTTGCGAGGTGTGATTGAGGGGCTGATAAGAAGTATTGGCAGGGATGCCCAAATTGAATTTACGACTGCGGAGTTAGTATGGGCGGAGGCTGGAGCTGAAGTTGTGGTAAATGGCGGGGCGATTGGTGCTGCGGGGATTTTTTCGGAGGCGGCCAGAGACAAGTTTGATTTCAAGGATGTGACGCCTTGCGGTGCGGAGCTGGAGTTTGAGGAGCTTGCAGCCCTACAGAGCGGCGCGCTGAAAGTCAAGCCGATCCCGAGATTTCCTGCGATACAGCGAGACCTTTCGATTGTAGTGGCCGAGGAAGTTCGCTGGGCGGACGCGGTCGAGGCGATCAAGAGTAAGGCGTCTGGTGAGCTGGAAGATATTCAGTTTGTTGGCATATATCGCGGCAAAGGCATTCCCGCCGGACGTAAGAGTGTCACGCTTTCGCTGCGGTTTAGAGATGAGGATGGCACGCTAACGCATGAGACGGTTGACGGTTTCCAGGCCGATATCGTAGAGAGCCTGGCCAAATCCGTCGGAGCCGAACTGCGAACCGGGTGACGGGCTCAGACGAGGTTCCGTTGCTGATCACCTCCTATTTCTCACGGTGGGGCAGTGGCAGGATTTCCTTCCTAAAATTACGAATCTCCACCGAAAATGCTTTCTTCACCAAACAATCTGCGTTTGCTTGGTTCAGCGCCCTCACATATCTTGCACCCCAAGTGCGATTTTAATGCATCAAAATAACGTATTTTATTGAATCTTTCCCAGCATGAACCATGATACCATCTCTTGCATCTCGGGCACATTACTCCTCCGCGATAGATAAAATAGAATGTTCTAATGCTTTTACCACAATCGGGATCTGAACAATTTGCATCTTCAGGTATACGTGAAATGACATAAATAGCTATTAATTGCAGAAAAAGTGAAATAGCTAAAAAAGTTAATACAACTTTAATAAATAGGCTCTCACAACCCCAAAACCTAAGAGGATTAACAGAATGAGTGCTTGCATAGCCAAGTGCTATAAATATTATCAAATTGGTAACAAAGCCGATTCTAAGATTCTTAAGCATGGCTAGTCTTTCAGTCTTAATACAAGTATTAGAGTATTATCTTGAGTCTTACTTGGCGAATGTACCTATTTTTCTTTGATAAGGTTTGACTTCCCTTTTTATTTAACCCAGCTTTTTATTTTCTCCAACACTCTTCTGCCGCTTCGTTTGCCTAATTCTTGAAAAAGGAATTCCTCCTTTTTATCTACTAATAAGGCTTCGGCAAAATACGTAAATTTATCTTAAATAATGATTTACAATCATTATTTTCTTGCAATCTCCTCCGTTTTGGTTAATATGTAAACACCATATTA
>DAOWID010000232.1 GCA_030641115.1 Planctomycetota bacterium
AGAATTCGACTTGCTCGGCATCTATCGGCGCGGCATTCGTTATGCCGGCAACATCGAAACCTAATTCGAGCGCTTTGTACTTTATATCATCAGCCAGACTCATCGGCGTCGATTATACTAAATTCGACCGTAGATTGCACCCGCTACGCGGACAGTGAACAGCCATCGGTAGGCACCAGTGACTTACTGGTGGGTATTGCGGGGGCTCAATCGGACAACGCTCTGTTAGTCTATCTCTATCGAGCCGACGTTTGTCTTGAGCCGGATCTTTCCTTCTCCGGAGCCGATGGTTCCTTCTATTGATTTGCCGACTTTCCCGACGATGGTTATCGGGTGAGCAGTTTTTATCGCGCCGACATTTGTGGAGGCATCGACTTGCGCGGACAATTCAGGCGGGCCCGTAAATTCTATGCTGCCGACATTGGTTGTGATCTCAGCATTGCAGGCACTCGGAGCACTGCCAGCGTATCTGACTTTCACATCACCAACGTTTGATTCAAGCTCGACGTCTGCAAGAACCTGCCTGCAAATGATAGAGCCAACATTCACGTTTGCCTTTATTGGGCCTTTGATGTCCGAGACCTTTACGGTTCCTACGTGAGTTGAGCAGTTCAACTTCAACCGCTTTGGAGCTGTTATCTTGAAATCAACGGCAAGTGAACGCTTCTTAAGTGCAGCGGGTTTTATGGCCTTGATGGTCAGCTTGTTGCCGGCCGTTTCAACTTCTATCTTAACTTCTTCAGCAAGTTTCTGGGCTTCTTCTTTTGTTTTGGCCTTTACGGTGATTTCGGCAGTGATGTCGCAATCGGTAACGTCAGCACCGGTGACGGTGATTGAGCCAACATTGGTTTCGACATCCAATTCGGCCACGTCTGCGGCAGGAACAGACACGTTTTCGGTTCTTACATATTTGGCCTTGAACGCATCGCCCACATTGATGCAACCATTCGAAAGAAGGGTTAGCAGGCACAAACAGAACACCAGGCCAGACTCCGCGAGGCAACGCTTTTTCATTTTTTGCTCCTTTGATTATGTGCTTTTAGCATTGATATTTATTATTGCCCATTCGTGAATTGCATGCAAGCAAACATTTAGAAGAATTTTTGCGGTTGGGTACTGGCGTAAGAGCCTACGCTTCTTTCGAGCCTTCGCTCGAAAGAAGTGGCCCTGTGGGTAGTTGTAAATCAAGCACAATCAAAATGGTACAAACATGCGCAATACTTTGGTTGGACCGCTAAGGGCCTATGGCAAAAGCGTTTGGGAGAGGAAGGCGTAGATGTCGGCCTGTTCGTCGATGATTTTGGATATGGGTTTGCCGCGGCCGTGTCCAGCTTTGGTTTCGACGCGGAGCAGGATAGGATTTTTGCCGGTGGCTTTTGCCTGAAGCGTGGCGACGAATTTTTTGGCGTGAGCAGGGACAACACGATCGTCGGTGTCCGCTGATGTGACAAGAATGGGTGGATAATCGGCACCGGCCTTTACGTTGTGCAGAGGCGAGTAGGCGTAGAGGTACTTAAACTGCTCAGGGCCGGCTTCGGCGCTGCCGTACTCCGGTGTCCAATAGCGGCCAACTGTGAATTTATGGTACCTAAGCATGTCGGTGACGGGGACCTGGCAAACAACAGCACCAAATAAGTCAGGGCGTTGGAGCATACAGGCGGCGACGAGCAGGCCGCCATTGCTGCCGCCCCTGATGGCGAGCCGCTCCGGATTCGTGTATTCGTTTTCGATGAGCCATTCTGCTGCAGCGATGAAGTCATCAAAGACGTTTTGCTTCTTGTTGAGCATTCCGGCCTGGTGCCAGGTTTTGCCGTATTCTCCGCCGCCTCGCAAGTTGGCGACAGCGTAGATACCACCCTGCTCGAGCCAGACGAGGGTGGAGACCGAAAAACGGGGCCTGATGCTGATGTTGAAGCCACCGTAGCCGTCAAGCAAAGTCGGATTGCTGCGGTCGAGCCTTAGACCCTTGCGGTGGGTGATGAATATAGGTATACGGGTGCCGTCTTTTGAATGACAGAAGACCTGTCGGGTCTCATAGGTAGAAGGATCGAAATCTATTCCAGGCTTTTGAAAGACCGTCAATTTACGGGTGCGAAAATCGTAATGATAGCTTGTGGTGGGAAAGAGAAAAGAGGTGAAAGAGAAGAACATTTCGGTCTCGCATTGCTTGCCGGATAGGCCGCTAACTGTCCCGAGGGTCGGCAAGGGTATTTCGCGGACGAAAGTTCCATCAAGATCATATATTTTGACCTGGTGGTGCACATTGTGCATGTAAGCGACAACAAAGTGATTGTCTACAAGGGCAACGTAATCGATTACATCGTCGGTCTGAGGAATGATAGTGCGCCAGTTGTTGCGTCCTGGATCGTTAACATCAATGGCGATGATGCGTCCGCGCGGAGCATCCAGGTCGGTATTGAAATAGAAGACTGAATTAAAATTGCCAATAAAATCATAGCGGGCGTCTGCATCGTCGAGCAACCTGATGAATGAGCTGGTGCTTCCAACAGCAAGGTAGTAGATACGATTCTTAGTGTCCGTGCCGTGATATACGTGGAGGATGAGGAACTTGCCATCCTCTGTGATCAATGGCGCAAAACCCAATTCCTTGTTATCAGGGCGTTCGTAGATGAGCTTGTCCTGCGCCTGGGCTGTGCGGAGTTTGTGCCAGTAGACACGATTGTAGTTGGTTTGGTCCTCAGGCGGGACTGTATTGGGCTCAGGGAAACGATTGTAAAAAAAGCCTGCCCCATCGTGTTTCCAGGCGATACTTGTGAACCGGCACCACTGAAGAGTCTCACCGTAGTCCTGCCCAGAATCGATGTTGCGGATTTTGACTTCCTGCTGGTCGCTGCCGCTGCGAGAGAGCGCATAGGCTAACAACGTGCCATCTTTGCTCACGGCGGTAATGGTTACGGCGATGGTGCCGTCTTCGCTCATAAGGTTAGGGTTGATGACGACGCGAGGTTTGGCTTCGAGCGTCTCCTGCATGTAGAGAACAGACTGATTTTGGAGGCCGTCATTTTTCCAGAAAAAGTAGCGGTCGCCCTCTTTGTATGGCGATGAATACTTAGGGTAATTCATCAGATGGGTCAAGCGAGGTTTGATTCCCTCTCCAGCGGTGACGGTGGCGAGGAACTCAGCGGTTAGCTTATTCTGCCGGGTGACCCAGGCCTGGGTTTCGGCTGAGTCAGGGTCCTCGAGCCAACGATAGGGGTCGGGGACTTCGATGCCGTGATAAGTATCGAACACCAAATCCTTGCGGGCCTGGGGATAAGCCAACCTGGCGGTGCCGGGTTCAGATGGGAATAATTCATGACAGCCGCTGCATAGTGCAGAGGCGATGGTAATCGTGATGAGTAAGTGAATGTGCAGCGTTTTCATAAGAAACTCCAATATAGCCGTTTGAGTAGTATGCTGGTTGGCACGGCACATTTAAGGAGATATGCAGACATCTGTCAAATACGATTTTGCCCCAAGACACTGCTGCGAGAAGCTAATTTGAGAAAATTTGTTGCAATTTTCAGGTTGGGACGTTAGGATTCGGCTGACCTGAATCCGGTCAGAAATGCGCCGTGGAGGCAAGGTTGCGGCAAATGGCTAAGTTGAGCGGAAAAAGTGATAAAGGTGCCGATACCGACATCGACAAGCTCGTGAAGGATTATGTTGACAGACTAAGTGCCGAGCACCGTATGTTAGTCGCGCTAAAGGCGCAATTGTATGATGGTAGCTGGACACCGATGCTGGATGACCTGCGAAACCGCTTGGCGGGCAAGCCATATATATTCAAGCTGGCAAACCGAATAGAAGAGGATATCGAACGTATCGAAGAAATGCAGAAATTCGAGGCCGAGCATAATATCGATCTGGCTGACCATGTTGGGATGCCATAGGTAGCAGCAATAAAAAAACTGACCACTGTTTGCGAAGGAACGACAAGACGTGGTGATGAAAACGCAAAGGCATTCTTTTTGTGAGGGTATGAAAATGCCAAAGATATTGAGCAGTAGATTAGTCTTGTTCGTGAGCGTGCTTGCTCTGTGTGCTCCAGCAAAGGATGTGACCGCCAAAGATAGCTCTCAGCCGCTCGTCTCGTCGGCGCTGCTTGAACATGCCAAATTGAGACTCGTGTGGCAGAATAAGCTGCCCATCAAGAAAAAGGAAAGTCTGGAGCGGTTACTCATTGTCGGTGATCGTATCTACGCGCTTTCAAATCGCAACTACATGGTTTCGCTCGACAGAGAAAGTGGAGACGTGATATTCAGCAAGCCTGTTGCACCGGCTGGCTTTGCGGTGCTGGGTCTGGAGCTTTACCAAGATGAACTTATATCTGTAATCGGCAACAAGTTAGTCGAGATGGACTTGGAATCGGGCCAAGAACGCAGGACGACCCCTCTGGAATTCGGTGTTGTCTGTCCTGCAGCTCGCAATAGTTCGTATTTCTACTTGAGTGGGGCCGACAGGCGTTTGCGTGCGCTACGTGCGGAGAACAAGGTCCAGGTTTTTGAGGTGGCCGCTGAAAACGCATCGATGATTACTTCGATTATCTCCGATGAACACTTTGTCATTTTCGGGACTGACGCGGGCAATGTAATAAGCATCACGCCGGATAAGCCTAAGCGGCTGTGGCAATTTGATGCCACGGACACTATTGCCGGGCCGATTGTGCGAGACGGACCGTCGCTCTTTTTTGCCAATAAGGATACAAACGTTTATAGGCTTGACATGCTCAGCCTGACGAAGGCAGAGCTCATCTGGAAGTATCAAATGCCGGGTATCCTTACAAGGGCACCACGTGTCACGTGGCAGGTTGTGTATCAGTACGCTGGCGGCAAAGGCCTGACGGCGATAGACAAACGAAGCGGCGAAGCACTGTGGTCCGTGCGCCAAGGCGTTGACCTGCTGGCTGACGCGGGAGACAAGGCTTACGTGATTACCGACAGGAGGACACTGCTGGTGATGGATAATATCAAGCTAAAGAGACTGTATTGGGTCAATTTTGCTCAGGTCTCAAGGTACGCGGTCAATACAATCGATTCAAGGATTTATATTGCTGATGAACGTGGCCGGGTCGCTTGTTTGGAGCCGGTCGAATAGCGTATAGTAATTCGGTGAACAGGAAGGAGAAAAACCTCAAATGGACGTGAAAATTAAGACAGCGTTGGTGAGTGTTTCCGACAAGAGCGGTGTAGTTGATTTTGCCAAGAAGCTGAGTGAGATAGGTGTTAAGATAATCAGCACCGGTGGGACGGCTAAGAAGCTCAGTGATGCAGGGATCAACGTCGTTGGCGTTGAATCAGTTACCGGCTTTCCAGAAATGATGGACGGGCGGGTGAAGACGCTTCATCCGAAGATACATGGGGCGCTGCTGGGGCTTCGTGACAAAAGTGAGCATACCGCGGCAATGAAAGAGCATAATATTAAGCCGATTGATTTGGTGTGTGTGAACCTTTACCCATTTGGACAGACGATCGCCAAGCCGGATTGTGCATTGGAAGACGCGATCGAGAATATTGATATTGGCGGGCCAAGCATGATTCGCTCCGCTGCGAAGAATCACAAGTTTGTGACGGTAGTGACGCAGCCCGGCCAGTACGGCAAGGTTATCGACGAGATGCAGAAAAACGGTGGTGCCGTGAGTGAGGCCCTGCGAAGTGATTTTGCGCGGGTTGCCTTTGGGCTAACGGCCTCATACGATGCGGCAATATCGAAGTACCTCAACGCCAGGGCGGGCCTGCAGTATCCGGAGAGGGTCTCAATTGCCGTTAGAAAAGAAGCGGCGCTGCGGTACGGCGAGAACCCTCATCAAAGTGCAGCATTCTATAAGCTGCCGGCCAGTGGGGAGATGTCCGTCGGTAGTGGCACTTTGTTGGAGGGCGGCACCGGTATCAGCTTCAACAATCTGCTGGACGTCAACGCGGCATTTGAGCTGGTCAAGGAATTTGAGCATCCGGCGGCGGTTGTCGTTAAGCACCTCAATCCGTGCGGCTGTGCCGTTGATGAGGATATTCTGGTGGCATACCGAAAGGCCTACGAAGGCGACGTGGTCAGCGCATTCGGTAGTATTATCGCTGTGAATAGAAAAGTGGATGTCGAACTGGCCAGAACAATTATGGAATCGTACAGCCGATTCGGCAAGGTACTTGGAGCGAGTGGATTCTTTGCTGAGGTGATCATAGCTCCGCAATTCGAGCAGGACGCAGTTGAGATAATAAGGACGTTGAAGAGCTGGGGCGACCGCGTTCGGCTGATGGAGACCGGGCCGATTGACAGAGCCAAGATTGACTGTGGCGAGTTTGATGTTCGCTGCGTTGTGGGTGGATTGCTGCTGCAGAAGAGAGATTTGGTGGGCTGGGAGCCGGACGTGCTGACCTATCCGACCAAGGCCAGGCCGAGTCCCGAGCAGTTCGAGGATTTGAGAATCGCATGGCTGGCTGCCAAGCATACCAAGAGTAATACGATCGTGCTGACCAAAAACAGGAAGGTCGTAGGCGTTGGGGCCGGGCAGATGAATCGAGTTGAGTCCGGGCTGATTGCGTTCAAGCTCGCCGGTGACGAAACGAAGGGCTGCGCGATGGCTTCGGATGCGTTCTTCCCGTTCCCCGACAACGTAGAAAACGCCGGCAAGGCCGGCGTAGCTACAATAGTCCAGCCGGGCGGCTCGAAAAAGGACGATGAAATAATTGCTGCGGCGGACAAGCACGGCATCGCGATGGTCTTTACTGGCAAACGCCACTTCAAGCACTGATCCCGTAATGCGTCCTGCCAGAGGAAATGAAATGAAAATTCAGATCGACCCTCATACTCTGGGGCGAGCGGAGGAACGTGGTGCAAACGAAAATGAAATTAAAGATGTAATTACTACAGGTCTCACAATTCCTGCCAAATGGGAAGTATAAAGATGAACATTTTGTACAATGACAAAACAGATCTTCTCTATATCCGGTTAGATGACAGAAAGCAAGAGATCATAAACCGGAGAGTCTCTGAAGATATTGTACTTGATATAGGTGAAGACGACAAAATCGTTGGCATTGAGATTCTTGAGGCCTCAAAACATGTGAGTCTGCAAAAACTTATGCCCATTAACTATGAAACGTCAGAGAGGGCAAAATAACTTTTGTTGACCAACGCCAAACACGGTATCGCGATGACCTTTACCGGCAAGCGACACTTCAAGCACTAATCCCGTATTGCGTAATGCGTATCGCGGGACAGGGAGAAAGGCGTGATGTCCCGCTAATATCTGGTTTTCAGGCGGCGCCCGCTGGACGAGGTGGCGGGCGCCGGTGAATAACAGAGGCCTGTAGATCCTATCAATCTGCTCCGAGGACTGTCACAGTGGGCTCCTGCAGATAAGCAAGGCGAGCTTCCAATTCATTTACACGCCGATCTGCCATCTCGAGTGCCTGTGTTACCAGCCGTATTTTAGAGACCTGTGGATCGGAAGCGGAGATGGCTGTTAGCTGCTTCTGTGTCTGATCCAGTTGCTTGCTAAGGACCTGAAGCTCTGCCTTTTTCTCGGTGAGCTCGATCGTTAGCGTAGTTAAATCATTAGCAAACTTGGCGAGCTGGTCACCTCCCGCAGATTTGCTTAGCTCTTCACGTCTTCTGGCAAGTTCAATCTTAGCCCTTGCGACTTTTCCCTCGGCATCTGCGAACTCACTATGGCTAACTTGTCCACGTTTGACCAGTTCCTTTGTCCTTTCCAGCAATTGAACTTGCAGATCGAGTAATCGTTGCAGCTCACTGATAATAGTATCCTGATGGATTTTCTTGCCTACTTCCTCATATATTAATGGGACCTGTTCTTCGATTGCAGAGCGCCGCGCTTCCGAACGAGCCACGTCGAGCTCGAGCGTTTGCTTGTCCCGGAGTAAGCTATGCCTCTTTTCGAGGAGCATTTCAACAGAGATGTCCACAGGTATGTCGTCACAAGCAGCTGCCGTGATGGCCTGCCGTAGTCCAGCCAGCAAATCCTCGATTTCTGAATGGACCTGGCGGGTTTGGCGAATGGCCAGTTTCTTGCCCATATAAATGCGAATGGTCCCTTCTCCACCGGCCTCATACCAGCTATCCGGCTCGACCGTTTCCTGAATAAGCTGGATCAGATCACCATCGCCAACGGCAGCATGAGCAAGAGCAGGTATGTCATATACCCTTGTTTCCAGTCTCCTTGGAAGCGATTCGGCGGCTGCTATCGTAATTATGCCTTTGTCAACCGCATAGCCGAGTTCGTCAACAGCCCCGCCCGAAACGGCTTTGAGCAGAAGCTCCAACGCCTTGCCGAGCGCAACTGCGCCAACTCCATCCATGTTTATTTCTGTAATTGGCTCGATCTCAGCCTCGTCGAGCAGATCCCGCCAGAGCACCACGATCTTCAATTGTGGCTCAACAGAATTCTTCAACTCTTCTATCGCTTCACTAAAGGGCATGCTCGGTGTCAATACTGAAA